>NZ_CDRSSE010000021.1:0-50005 GCF_977051555.1 Segatella sp. | reverse complement strand
CTCGAATGGCATCCAAAATAGGAACCGCCGTATGCGGAACCGCACGTACGGTGGTGTGGGAGGTCGGTAAGTGTGAAAATAGGAGGCAAATGCCTTTTGTGATTAGCATTTACCTCCTACCCGATTCGTTTTCAGGCAGCTGAGACTGCTTTCAGGCTGCTAAAACCATTTCAGGCAGCTGAGACGTCTGTCTTAACTCCTTAACTCCTAATCAGAAATCTAGAGCCCTCTAGCCTTGTAAATGCGGTCTTTGGCGTCGTTGATCTCCTGGAATTTCTTCTCGGCTGCACGGCGCACATCTTCGCCCAGCGCTGCTACCTTGTCAGGATGATGCTTGAGCGCCATCTTGCGGTATGCGGCCTTCACCTCATCGTTTGAGGCATCAGGACTGATGCCCAGAACACGGTAGGCATCATCCAGGCTGCCGGTTGAAGAAGCCCCGCTCTCCAGGTTCAGCATCTGGTCTACATCCTCGGCAGAAAGACCCATGTGGATGGCCATCTCCTTGAGTGCCTGAATCTCCTGGGGATTCACAACTCCATCGGCCTGGGCTATCATGACGAGGAAATTGAGCAACTGCAGGCGCTGCTCATACATCATGTTGGCACGTATCTGGTGGCAGCTGTCCTGTATCACCGAACGGTACTGCTGCATGCCCATCTGCTTCTGCTGTTCGAAGAGTTTGAGGAGAATTTCCTCGCCCTGCTGCTTGGCTGCCTCGCCGAAATTCTGATGCAGGAAGCGGCGCACCATCTCCATCTCAGAATGCATAATCTTGCCATCTGCATTGATGATGTAGGAGCTGAGCACCAGCAGCGAAAACATGAAGGAGTTTCGCTCTCCCTCATAGCTCTGCTGGCGGCTGTAGCCCTGGTTGCCGAAGCCCTGGCGGCCGTTGTGCTGCTGGCCGCTGTAGGCATCGTAGGCGTTGTTGTAATGGTGGTCGCTGTCGCGGTTTACCGCATCCAGTCCGTGCTCAAAGAGGGAACCGAGGGCATAGCCTGCCAGGGCTCCCAGCGGACCGGCTGTGATGAAACCGAGCACACCACCAATCCATTTACCTGCTGCCATCTTTTAGTTGTTGAAATAGTAGAGGAAAGAAGCGATGCCTGAGAGGGCTGGCTTGCGCTGACCTTCTATTTCGATGTCAAACTTGATGCTGGTCTTGCAGATGCCACGGATGTTCTGGATGTCGTGGAGAGTGGCTACCAGGCGCACGCGTGAACCGGTGATGACTGGCTGACCGAACTTCATCTTGTCCATGCCGTAGTTTACGAGCATCTTGAGGTTGTTTACCTCGATAATCTGCTGCCAGAGGTATGGGAGTACTGAGAGGGTGAGGTAACCGTGAGCAATGGTGCTGTGGTAAGGGCTCTCTACCTTGGCGCGCTCTACGTCTACGTGGATCCACTGTGGGTCGAGTGTAGCGTCTGCGAACTTGTTGATACGGTCCTGGTCAATCTGCAACCAGTCTGATTCTCCTAACTTCTCACCGAGGTGAGATGCAAATTCCTCGTAGGAATTGATTACTAATTTTGCCATTTCTTATTTTTCTCTTTATTATAAATATTATTGTTTTCTATTTTCCGTCTTCCGCTTCCAGCTTTCAACTATTAACTCAAATCAGTCTCTTCTGAAAATATCGCGGGTGTAAACCTTTTCTTCCACATCATCCAGACATTTGTCATACCGGTTGGCGATGATGGCCTGGCTCTGCTGCTTGAAGGCATCCAGGTTGTTTACGATGCGGCTTCCGAAGAAGGTGGTTCCGTCTTTCAGCGTAGGTTCGTAGATGATAACCTGCGCGCCCTTTGCCTTGATGCGCTTCATCACGCCCTGTATGCTGCTCTGGCGGAAGTTGTCGCTGTTGCTCTTCATCGTGAGGCGGTATACACCGATGGTGCAAGGCTTCTCTTCCTCCTCGCTGAAGTTGTTCTGGTTGGCATAATCGTAGTAGCCAGCCATGTTCAGCACGCGGTCGGCGATGAAATCCTTGCGGGTGCGGTTGCTCTCCACAATCGCCTGAATCAGGTTCTCAGGCACATCGGCATAGTTGGCGAGCAGCTGCTTGGTATCTTTCGGCAGACAGTAGCCGCCGTATCCGAAGGAAGGGTTGTTGTAGAAGGTGCCGATGCGAGGGTCCAGACCCACTCCGTCGATAATCGCCTTGGTGTCGAGACCCTTCATTTCGGCGTAGGTATCCAGCTCGTTGAAGTAGCTCACGCGCAGGGCGAGGTAGGTGTTGGCGAAGAGTTTCACGGCTTCTGCCTCGGTAAGTCCCATGAACAGGGTTTCTATGTCTTGCTTGATGGCTCCCTCTTTCAGCAGTTCTGCAAAGGTGCGGGCTGCCTGGTCCAGTCGCTCGTCATCGTTCGGTCTGCCCACGATGATGCGGCTCGGGTAGAGGTTGTCGTAGAGTGCCTTGCTCTCGCGCAGAAATTCAGGAGCGAAGATGATGTTCTTGCTGCCTGTCTTCTGGCGGATGCTTTCGGTGTAGCCTACCGGAATGGTGCTCTTGATGACCATGATGGCATCGGGATTCACCTGCATCACCAGACGGATGACTTCTTCTACGTGCGAGGTGTCGAAGTAGTTTTTCACCGGATCATAGTTAGTTGGTGTGGCAATCACTACGAAGTCGGCATCCTTATAGGCTTCTTCTCCATCGGTTGTGGCTTTGAGGTTGAGTTCCTTTTCAGCCAGATATTTCTCTATGTATTCGTCTTGGATAGGCGAGCGGCGCGAGTTGATGCGCTCCACCTTTTCGGGTACCACGTCTACTGCCACCACCTCATGATGCTGGCTCAGCAGGGTAGCGATGCTCAGGCCTACATATCCTGTACCGGCTACGGCGATTTTTATCTTTTTATTCTCCATTTCTTTCTGTTCTTTTAGGCAGTCTATACCTTAATATATATATTAGTTGCAAAGATAATGCAAAAGGAGGAGACTACAAAATGAAAATGGGTTTTTTATTAAAAAATAACGCGAGAAAGAGGATGGGGAGAGAAAGGAGGCAGGAAAAGGAGTGCTCAACAAGGCCTCCAAAATTTGCGAATTCTAAAACGGATGGCCGGTTGGGCGGAAATTCGCAAATTTTGAAGGCTGGGGAAACTCTGTTTAAAAACTTCCGGACTGGCCCCGATGCTCTCATAATGTCAATAAATCGGAATAATCAGGAATGGTCTCTAAAAATACATATTTTTTACTTTCATAATCCATCTTGCAGATGTAATGCTCCAGCCCGTTGCTCACCACCAGGAAGTCGACGTGGAGCAGAAGATTGTAGACCGAAATCTGGTCGAATACTTTCTGCGTGATAGGGATATGAGGGGCCTTGTACTCGATAATCATGCGGGGCTGGAGCTCACGGGAGTAGAGCACACTGTCGGCGCGCAGCACCTTGTCGCCACATTTCAGCTGGATTTCGTTGGCGAGCAGCGAGGCTGGATACCCCTTGTGCTCGATGAGAAAATGAACGAAATGCTGGCGCACCCACTCTTCGGGAGTGAGCGTGATGAACTTCCGGCGCAGCACATCCAGTATCTGGGGATGCTGTTTTGAGCCCGAAATCTTAATGTCGAAAGAAGGCAAATTTAAACGAATCATTTTTCTATACCTTATTATATATATGGTTATGTTTCTTTCTTTTCTGTTTTCGATATGGCTTCTTTTCTTCTTTTAACCATACCTCGTTTTCAAAAACTACCTCTTTTATATAGGCAGTTCAATTTATTTTTTGTAACTTTGCAGTCGAAGTGCAGCTGAAAACTGCACCTCAGAAAACTGCGAACCTGGAGGCGGAGCAAATGCTTGTCTGCACCCCCGGAGTTTGCTGGGTGCAAAGTTACAAAAAATAATCCAATGGTAGAAAAGAAAAGTGCAATAAGTTACGAGTCAATCATGAAAGATTTGAAGGCTCGGAAGTATTCTCCCGTCTATGTTCTGATGGGCGAGGAACCTTTTTATATAGATAAGATCTGCGACTACATTTCAGAAAATGTGCTCCAGCCCGAGGAGCGTGACTTCAATCAGACGGTGGTTTTCGGAGCTGATGTTACGGGTGCGCAAGTGGCAGATTTGTGCAAGGGCTACCCGATGATGGCGGAGTATAGAGTGGTGGTTGTGAAAGAGGCTCAGAATTTGCGGAATTTGGAAGCGCTCGAGAAGTACCTCGAAAATCCGGTAAAAACAACCATCCTTGTTTTCTGTCATAAAAACGGCAAGCTCGACAGTCGTAAAAAGTTTTCTGCTCTCGCTGCCAAGGCGGGTGTGGTTTTTGAAAGCAAGAAGCTCTACGACCGAAATCTGCCGGGCTTCATCGAGACTTATCTCAAGACCCGCAAGGCGACCATAGAACCCAAAGCTACCCAGATGGTGGCTGATCATGTGGGAGCAGATTTGCACCGACTCACTTCCGAGCTCGACAAACTGCTCATTTCTCTTCCTGAGAACGACCGGCGTGTTACTCCGGAGATTGTGGAGCGAGAAATAGGGGTGAGCAAAGACTTCAATGCCTTCGAGCTGAGAAGTGCCATCGTCAGCCGCGATGTGTTCAAGGCAAATCAGATAATAAATTATTTTGACAACAATCCGAAGAGCGGTTCTCTCTTTACGCTTCTCCCGATGCTCTTTACTTATTTCCAAAACCTGATGATTGCTTATTATGCACCCAACAGGCAGAACGAAAATGAGCTCGCAAAATTCCTGGATTTGCGCTCAGCTTGGGCTGCGCGCGAATATATTACAGGAATGAGGAACTATACGGGCGTGAAAGTGATGGCGATTATTGAGAAGTTTAAGGAGGTGGATGCGAAGATAAAGGGACTGGATAATCCATCCACTCCGGTGGGTGAACTGATGAAAGAACTCATCTTTTTTATCCTTCACTGATGCTGATGAGCGAGGTGGGGGAGAGTAGGCGAGCTCCTGCTGAGAGTTTTCTCTTGGCAGGAGCTCGTTTCCGTTTTCGCCCTTCTTTGCCGCCTGTTTCCAGAAAGCAGTCAACTAGCGTTTAGCATTATAAATTTGCCCGAAATAGGCGATTTTTGGCTCTTTTGGGGGCGCTTACCTGGCCTCATTTTTGGCGATTTTTGGGCAAAAATGGGAGATTTAAGCGATTTTTTGAGCTAGATGCCTATTTTTCGGTTTTGTCTGAAAATAGACTTAACTTTATTGGTTATCAGTAACTTAGCTAAATTAACCCTCTTCATTACTCGCGAATTTGCCCGTTTTCTTGCCGGTGGGCTTGAAAACGCTAGAAATGGAAAAATTTGCCATTTCCCGTTGTCTGAAATTTGGTGTTTGCATTTGTTAAGGTTTACGTTTCCTAAGTTTATGTTTTTAAATCCATAAATCAAAATGGGTGATTTTGATTTATAAATATAAATGCAAGAAAACTAAATACACGAATTTATGTTTTATATTTATAAAAATAAAGGTAAAACAGAGTGTTTATGGTTATGAATGAATAAATATTCATACTGTATTTTGAATTTGTAAATGTCGAAAACTCAGTTAGTTATGTGTTTTAGTTGTTTTATAAACCATAGACTTTTACATAGGTGTGGGGTAAACATTGCATAAATCGCTCTATATGCCTTTATTTGGGTGGTTTATGGTATGAATAACCAGTGATTTAGCCTAAATCTATAAAGAAAAGGTTCGTCATATATTTTGATTGATTGGTTTATATTTATAAAACTAAATCTAAAAACCGAACACTGGAGTGAGTAGAATTCGAATTTATAAACAGAAACCTAAAGTTTAAAAATCTAAATTTATTCAGAAATATTTGGTTATTCTAAATTTTTGCTTTATCTTTGTAAAATCAACCGAAAAAGGGCCCAAAAGTGGCTTGTTCGGAAATAAAACATCGTATCAGTAGAAAAATGAACGCTAAAAATTTTAGAGCATGAAAGATAGAATCAGACAGCTGATGGAGGACCAACACCTCACTCAGCAAAATTTCGCTCAGATGATCGGAATCTCGACCGCTACGCTGAGCAATATTTTCAACGGGAAGACCAATCCATCGCTTAGCATTGTGGATGGCATCCATAAGAGTTTTCCTCAGGTAAACGTTTATTGGGTACTCTACGGTACTCCTCCTATGTATCAGAACCAGGCTTCCCAGGGTGGCGGCGAAGAGGGTGCTGCAGACATGTATCAGGGCATTACGGATGGAGCAGCCGGTGGTGCTGAGGGGATGAAGCAGGGCAGTCAGCCTTCTGGAGCCGCCTCTGCCGAGCCTATGCTCGATTTTGGAGCCGAAGGAGCCGCAGCCTCCCCTACTTCTCCTTCGCTCTTTGACCAGCCTCAAATGCAAGGTGTAAATCGTACACCTAAAAATGTCGCCCAAGCGGCGGTAAAATATGTAGACAAACCGCAAAGAAAGATTACTGAAATCCGTATTTTCTACGATGATCAGACCTGGGAAACCTTCGTTCCTAAGAAATAAAGTAGGGATTGGAGAACCCTAAAACAAACACATAGGAGCGGCGATAAAGAAAAAATATTTCTTTTCTTTTCGTAAATTCGGATTTTTGATGTACCTTTGCATCGTAGAAAACGTAAGTGGGCGTAACTGGAAGCTACGCGTACCTATTATAATATACGTACATTATATAATAAGCATATTAAAAATTAGCAATAAGATGAAAAAATATGTTCTCGACCTGAAGGTGGTTTCTGTAGAGGCGCTTAGCGATAAGCACGTTTTGATTAAGCTTACCGATGAGAAACCTTTGCCTGAAATCTTGCCTGGCCAATTCGTAGAAGTAAGAGTAGACCATTCGCCTACTACCATGCTTCGCCGTCCTATCTCTATCAATTTCGTGGATCGTGAAAATAATCAGCTCTGGTTGCTCGTAGCAATGGTGGGCGATGGTACCCGTCAGCTCGGACAGCTCAAGACGGGCGATGTGCTCAACTGTATGCTGCCTCTCGGCAACGGCTTCACCATGCCTACCGGGAAGAGCCAGAAATATCTGCTCGTAGGTGGTGGCGTAGGTGTGGCTCCGCTCCTCTATTTCGGAAAACTCATCAAGGATTTCGGGGCTGAAGTTACCTTCCTGCTGGGTGCACGCAAGGCTACAGATCTGCTCGAACTGGATGAGTTTGCCAAGATCGGAAAGGTATGTATCACTACTGAGGATGGATCGGCTGGCGAGGTAGGTTTCGTTACCAACCACTCTGTTCTGGAGAACGAGAAGTTTGATATGATTTCTACCTGCGGACCTAAGCCGATGATGGTGAGCGTGGCTCGCTTTGCCAAGAAGGCTGGCGTGGAGTGTGAGGTTTCTCTTGAGAACAAGATGGCGTGCGGTGTGGGCGCTTGCCTCTGCTGCGTAGAGAAAACTACCGAGGGTAACCAGTGCGTCTGCAAGGATGGACCTGTCATCAATATCAAGAAACTTACTTGGGAAATTTAAGTGAAGAGTGAAGAATTCGTTGGAAACGAAGAACGAAGAGTGAAGAACGGAGAATTCTCTTGTCTTTGTTTGTAAAAACATTTTTAAGTAAAACAGAAGATTATGGCTGATTTAAGTGTAAAGATAAATGATTTGGAGTTGAAGAACCCTGTGATGACTGCATCGGGTACTTTCGGCTACGGATTGGAGTTTGCCGATTTCGTTCCTCTGGAGGAGATTGGCGGTATTATCGTGAAGGGCACTACTCTGGAACCGCGCGAGGGAAACGACTATCCGCGTATGGCCGAAACGCCTCAGGGCATGCTCAACTGCGTAGGTTTGCAGAACAAGGGTGTGGAGTATTTCTGCTCTCACATTTATCCTCAGATCAAGGACATTGATACCAATATGATTGTCAACGTGAGCGGACATTCGCCTGAGAGTTATGCCGAGTGTGCGGCGCGCATCAACGAGCTGGATAAGATTCCTGCCATAGAGCTGAACATCTCCTGTCCTAACGTGAAGGATGGCGGCATGGCCTTCGGTGTAACCTGCGAGGGTGCTGCCAGCGTGGTGAAGGCGGTGAGAAAGGTTTATAAGAAGACTCTCATCGTGAAGCTTTCGCCTAATGTTACCAGCATTGCCGACATCGCCCGTGCCGTGGAGGCTGAGGGTGCCGATTCTGTTTCGCTCATCAATACGCTGATGGGTATGGCGGTGGATATTGAGAAGCGCCAGCCTCTCTTGAGCATCCGCACGGGTGGTTTGAGCGGTCCTTGCGTTAAGCCTGTTGCCCTGCGCATGGTTTGGGATGTAGCTCATGCCGTAAACATTCCGGTTGTTGGTCTGGGTGGCATTTCTTCTGCCAAGGACGCCATTGAGTTCCTGATGTGCGGTGCTACGGCCATTGAGATTGGTACAGCCAACTTCATTGATCCTGCGGTTACGAAGAAGGTGAAGGATGGAATCAACGAGTGGCTTGATGCTCACGGATGCAAGAGTGTGACTGAGATTATCGGGGCCATCAAGTAAATTACACCTTATTATAATAAGGAGTGGCTTATACCTTGACGCCCTGTTTTAGGGCGTCAAGTGGGTTAACTCATTGATATACAATAGAGTAACTTTTTGTAAAAATATAAGGTTATGGATTTGAATCAGATAAACCCTGTTCTGATGCTGGCAACGCTGACTCAGCAGATTGTAGAGCAGGAGAAAGAATTGGCTGCTAAGAAGGATTCTGCGGAACAGGAGACTTCTGCGGAACACTCGTCTGTAAAAGCCTCTCTGAGCGAGAATCTCCTGAAGCGCGGCAATCTGCTGATGCAGATGGGCGACAAGGATGGTGCCGGAAAGGACATGAAGCGCTACCTGGAGCTGAACCCGGAGAAAGTAGGGGAGCTGACAGGAGAATTCAAGGCCGAAGGCAGAGAACATTGCAGATAATAGGAAAGAGCCGCCTAGCTTTTGGGGACATTTTTTTGCATTTTTCCGCGTCCTGATGATAAAAATCGGGCAAAAACATGTTTTTTAGCATAAAATATAAGGAAAATGAAGAAAAATATATCAAGTTGTTTGGCAGTGTCAAAGAAAAATGTTACTTTTGCAAACGAGTTGAGATTTTAGCAAGTTGAGACTCGAAAAAACTGAGCACTGCCTGCTCCTTATAATATATAAAGAGGTGTAAGGAAGAGTTCGGAATTCTGAGCACAGACAAGCTCCTTATATGAAAAGGGCTAGGCTCGGAAAGAACAAAAGTGAGTAACATATAAAATGTAAAGACAATGAAGAAGTTTAACGCATTCTTTTTTAGCTATTACTTTTACTTTGCAAATAATTGTAAAGCGGGAAGTTGCGTGTAAATTTCAACTTAGGATATTAGATTCTTGAAATCATCGAAACGGTCCCGCTCTTATAGAGTTGGACCGTTTTTCGTAACAATAGACAAGATAAAAGAAACATGAAGAGAATAGCAATTCAAGGAGAGCTGGGATCTTTCCACGACATTACTGCCCACCAGTATTTCGAGGGCGAACAGATAGAACTTATCTGTTGTGCTACCTTCGAAGAGGTGTTTGAAAACATCAAGCGCGACCCTACCGTGGTAGGCATCTGCGCCATAGAGAACACCATTGCGGGCAGCCTGCTCCACAATTACGAACTGCTCAGACAGAGCGGAACCACCGTGGTAGGCGAGCACAAACTCCACATAGAGCACAGTATCTGCTGTCTGCCGGAAGATGACTGGAGCACCCTGCAGGAAGTTCACTCCCATCCGGTAGCCCTGATGCAGTGCGGCAAGTTCCTGGCAAACCACCCAGGCCTCAAGGCTGTGGAGGCAGAAGATACCGCAGGCTCGGCAGCTTACATCGCCCAGCACAAGGTGAAGGGGTGGGCAGCCATCTGCTCTTCTTATGCCGCCCACATGTACGGCATGAAGGTGCTGCAGGAAGACATTCACGACAATCCGCACAACTACACCCGATTCCTCGTGGTCTGCAATCCGCAGAAGGCAGCCCTGCTCCGACCTATTGAGAAGGCCAACAAGGCAAGTATCGTGTTCAGCCTCTCACATGATAAGGGATCGCTCTCCAAGGTGCTCACCATCCTGAGTTTCTACGACATCAATCTCACCAAGATACAGTCGCTGCCAAACATCGGACATGAATGGGAATACCTCTTCTATGTAGATCTCACCTTCGACAACCTCACCCGATACCGCCAGAGCATCGACGCCATTACACCACTCGTGAAGAAGATAAAGGTGTTGGGCGAATATGAGGAGAAGGAGTAGGGATTTTTCAATGTTAAATGTTAAGTGTTAAATGTTAACTTGTTAGCAGTAAGCTTGGCATTTGACATGATGAAGATTCCGAAAGAGTAACTTAACATTCAACATTTAACATTCAACATTATAGATAATTATGATACAACCAGCCAATAGAGTAACGGAAATACAGGAATACTACTTCAGCCGCAAACTGAAGGAAGTGGCTAAACTTAATGCCGAGGGCAAGGACATCATCAGTCTGGCCATCGGAAGTCCGGATATGCCGCCTTCTAAGCAGACCATAGACAAGCTCTGCGAGGTAGCCAACAATCCAAACGCACACGGATATCAGCCTACGGTGGGCATACCAGAGTTGCGCAAAGCAATGGCTGGTTTCTATAAGCGCTGGTATGATGTAGACCTCGACTGGGCTACTGAAATCCAGCCCCTCATAGGTAGCAAGGAAGGCATCCTGCACGTAACGCTCGCCTTCTGCAACCCTGGCGACGAGGTGCTCATCCCGAATCCGGGATACCCTACCTATACCGCCATCAACAAGATTCTGGGCACCAAGATTACCTACTACGACCTGAGAGAAGATAACGGATGGCAGCCCGATTTCGACGCGCTGGAGAAGATGGACCTGAGTCGCGTAAAGCTGATGTGGACCAATTATCCTAACATGCCGACAGGCGGTGTGGCGAAACGCGAAACCTACGAAAAGCTGGTAGCATTCGCCCGGAAGCACAACATCGTGGTAGTAAACGACAACCCATATTCGCTCATCCTCAACGAGCATCCGATGAGTATCATGCAGGTGCCGGGAGCCAAGGACTGCTGCATCGAGTTCAATTCGCTGAGCAAGAGCCACAACATGCCGGGCTGGCGTGTAGCGATGATTTCGAGCAACAAGACCTTCATCTCATGGATTCTGAAGGTGAAGAGCAACATAGATAACGGAAGCTTCCGCGGTATACAGTTGGCAGCTGCCGAGGCGATGCTGAACAATACGGATGAATGGCACCGCGAGAACAATATCCAGAACTACCGCCGACGCCGCGACATTGCCGAGGAGATTATGAAGGTGCTCGGATGCGAGTTTGACCCTAACCAGGTGGGCATGTTCCTTTGGGGCAAGATACCTGAGAAATATGCCGATGTAGAAGACCTGACAGAGAAGGTGCTGCATGAGGCACGCGTCTTTATCACCCCTGGCTTCATCTTCGGAACCAACGGCAAGCGATACATCCGTATCAGCCTCTGTGCCAAGGATGAGAAGATGAAAGAGGCCCTGGAGAGAATCAAGAAGGTTTTTGAAAGGTAAAAGGCCTTTGAAAGGTAAAAAGGTAAAAGGGTAAAAAGGTAAAAAAGCCTTAGCACCTTTGAAAGGAGGTAAAAAAGAGCCTTTTCCCCTTTCCGTCCCCGTTCCCAGCGATTCCATCGCTGGTCCCCAAAGAGAAAGAAAAAAGTAAAAATTAAAAATATACGACTATGGAATTAGAATTAGAACCATTGAATTTTCCTAGTGATCAGGAACGCCCTTGCGTCATTGCCGGCCCTTGCTCGGCAGAGACAGAAGAGCAGGTTATGACTACCGCTAAGCAGTTGGCTGCCAAGGGTTGCCACATGTTCCGCGCCGGTGTGTGGAAGCCACGCACCAAACCGGGAGGCTTCGAGGGTAACGGCGAAACAGCTTTGCCTTGGATGAAGCAGGTGAAGGAAGAAACAGGCATGCTGACAGCTACTGAGGTGGCTACCCCAGAGCATGTAGAGCTCGCACTGAAATATGGAATCGACATTCTGTGGGTAGGCGCACGTACATCTGCCAACCCATTCGCCATGCAGGCACTTGCCGACAGTCTTCAGGGCGTAGATGTGCCTGTGCTCGTCAAGAACCCGGTAAACCCAGACCTCGAACTCTGGATTGGCGCCCTGCAGCGTATCAACCAGGCAGGCATCAAGAAACTCGGTGCTATCCACCGCGGTTTCTCCAGCTTCGATAAGAAGATTTACCGCAACCTTCCTATGTGGCAGATTCCTATTGAGTTGCACCGCCGCATACCACAGTTGCCAATCATCTGCGACCCTAGCCACATCGGTGGCCGTCGCGATCTCATCGCCCCTCTCTGCCAGCAGGCAATGGACTTAGGTTTCGATGGCCTCATCGTTGAGAGCCACTGCAGCCCAGACGATGCATGGAGCGATGCCAAGCAGCAGGTTACTCCAGAGGTGCTGGATTACATCCTCAGCCTCCTCGTAGTGCGCGATGAGCATTATTCTACAGAGGGTCTGCATCAGCTGCGCGGTCAGATTGACGAGTGCGACAACCAGCTGATGGATCTCCTGGCTAAGCGTATGCGCGTTTGCCGCGAGATTGGTACCTACAAGAAGGAGCACAACATGACCATCGTTCAGACCAACCGTTACAACGAGATTCTCGACAAGCGTGGTGCCCAGGCAGCTCTCTGCGGCATGAGCCCTGAGTTTGCCGCTCAGATTTTCGAGCACATCCATGAGGAGAGTGTCCGTCAGCAGTTGGAAATCCTGAACCAGAAGTAAAAGGAAACTGGCGATGAGAATATTGATTATGGGAGCAGGTAAGATGGGAAGTTTCTTCATCGACCTGCTCAGCTTCGACCACGAGGTGGCGGTTTTCGAGAAGGATGCCAAGCGACTGCGCTTCACCTACAACTGTTACCGCTTCACCAAGATGGAAGAGATAGAGATGTTCCGTCCCGAATTGGTCATCAATGCGGTGACGGTGAAATATACGCTGCCAGCCTTCGAAGAGGTGCTGCCACATCTCTCTCACGACTGCATCATCAGCGATATTGCTTCGGTAAAGACCGGACTGCAGGAGTTTTACGAGAAGAGCGGTTTCCGCTTCGTGAGTACGCACCCTATGTTCGGCCCAACCTTTGCCAATCTGAACCAGCTTTCAGAGGAGAATGCGGTCATCATCAAAGAGGGTGACTACATGGGCAAGATATTCTTCAAGGACCTCTACCAGAAGTTGGGATTGAGTCTGCATGAGTATACGTTTGATGAGCACGACCAGACGGTGGCTTATTCGCTGAGTATTCCTTTCGTGAGCACCTTTGCCTTTGCGGCAGTGATGAAGCACCAGGATGCTCCGGGCACCACCTTCAAACGCCATATGCAGATAGCCAAGGGCGTGCTCAACGAAGATGATTACCTGCTGCAGGAAATCCTCTTTAACCCATACACATCGGGTCAGGTGGCACAGATCAGAGAGGAGCTTGCTGAGCTCATCGATATCATCGACCACAAGGATGCGAAGCGTATGAAACTCTTCCTCACCAAGATTCGCAATCATGTGAAGGAAGATATTGAGATTAAAGAAAAATAAGATTGTTAAATTTAAGGGGGGCTTATATTATTTCCCCCCATCCGTAAATTTGCAGGTTTTGCATGTGAATGTAGAACTTACGTTATTTAAGATAGATTAAAGATTAAAGGTCTTGCATGTGAATGTAGGGCCTTTTTTTGTATATAATAAGGAAAAAAGGGGGCAAAATGAAAATATGTAAGGAGATTGGGGCGATTTATGAAATATTATTTGTACCTTTGCACCCACAAATCAAAGGATAGATTGTAGAATCAATAAAACAGGAGAGCAGTTCTATTATGAGTGAACAGAAAGAAATGAAAAATATGAAGAATGCTGCAGAGGCACAGACCGCTGGGCAGAATACAACAGAAACAATAGTGAAGCAGACGGAAACTGCTGATGCTGCAAAGCAGAATGATGCTGCAGAACAGCAGACAGATGCTGCTGCTTTTCAGGTAGTGAACGAGGGCTTTTCAACCCACGAAGCTATTGAAGAGGCTAAACGCTGCCTCCACTGCAAGATTCCGCAGTGCAAGAAGGGATGCCCGATTGGTAACGACATTCCTGATTTCGTACACGAACTCTCTATGGGTAACATGGGTGCAGCGATGAGCATCATCAATGCCAAGAGCAATCTGCCTGCCATCTGCGGTAGAGTATGCCCTCATGAGAAACAGTGTCAGGGTAACTGTGTGCTCGGAAAGAAGGGAAAACCGGTACAGATCGGTAAGCTGGAGCAGTTTATTGCCGACTTTGATACCAAGATGAATCTCTCGCGCGAGAAACTGCCACAGAAAACACGTGGTCGTGTGGCTGTCATCGGTTCGGGTCCTGCGGGCTTGACCGTAGCCGGAGATCTGGCGCGTCAGGGCTTCAACGTCACAATTTTCGAGGGGCAGGCTGAGCCGGGAGGCGTACTGATGTACGGTATTCCTGAGTATCGCTTGCCTAAGTCGGTAGTGCGCGATGAGGTGGCTAAGATTGCTGCCCTCGGTGTGCAGTTTATCACCAACTGCATGGTGGGCGAGAACAATGTAACCATCGACAGTCTGTTCCGTGCAGGCTACGACGCCATCTTTATGGGCACAGGTACCAGCGTGCCTCAGAATATGGACTCTACACCGGGCTCCAAACTGCATGGCGTGAGCCAGAGTACTTACTTCTTGCACAACGTAAATGCCTATAACGAAGGCGCTTTGACCCGCGACATGGTTCCTCTGCGCGACGGCGAGAAGGTGGGTGTCATTGGTGGTGGAAACGTGGCCATGGATGCTGCCCGTACCGCTATCCGTCTGGGTGCCGACGTAACCGTGTTGTACCGTAAGACCCAGGAAGAGATGCCAGCCATCCAAAGTGAATATGAGGATGCTGTGAAGGAAGGCGTGAAATTTGAGTGGAAAACTACCGTGGAGGCCTTCCTGAAGGGCAAAAACGGTCGTCTCGGAAGCTGTGTACTGAACACTCCTGAGGGAGAAAAAGTAGAAAAATTCGACAGAATCTATCTCGCCATCGGTTCAAGACCAGCCAACCGTATCGTTTCTACCACTGCCGGAATCGAGGTGGATGAGAAGGGATATGTAAAAGTTGTTGAACGTCCGTTCGGTATGACTACCCGTCGCGGTGTGTTCGCCGGAGGTGATGTGGTACACCGTCCGCAAACTGTAGTTCTGGCAATGAAGGCTGCCAAGGAAGTGGCTCAGGGCATCGCTCAGTATGTAGATGCCATCAAGCTTCTTGAAGAGGCTAAGAGAATCGAGCAGCGCGGAATAGTAGAATAATTACATGAATTCAATAGAATAAGTGAATTATTTCTGTAGTAAAGAAACGGATTCTACAGGGAGTTGTCACTAGGCTCGGCAGATGTGCTGACTGCAGTCGGCAGACCTGCTGACTAGGCTCAGCAGAGCTGCTGAGCCTAGGGGTAATATCTGAGAAGCTATGTGCTTTGACTTAAAAAGCTATATGTTTTGACTTAAAAAGCTATATGTTTTGACTTAAAAAGCTATATGCTTTGACTCAAAAAACTATATGTTTTGACTTAAAAAGCAGTGTGTGCTTACTTATAAAAATATTTCTTAGTTTAAAAACCGTATCTTTCCTTTGAATGATACTATATAAATAGACCAACTGTTATAGACGCTTAATTTTTTTACATTACTCTTTAAATGAACTTAAACTTCTTGGGAAATTTAAAGAAATATCAGATTTAATCATTACTTTTGTATCAGATTCATATATAGTAAGAATAAGTAATTTGTCTGGTACAAAGATAAAGATATAAATCAGAGAAAAAGCATGAAGCGTATCATATTGATTTTAACAGTATTGCTTGCCATATTAGGGCAGGTAGCCTATGCGCAGAAAACTTGTGTTATCGCATCGGCAGAAAATCATGTGCCTATTCGTGAAGCACTTATTCATACCAATAACAATCATTGGGCAAGAACAGATTATCGGGGCTATTGGACGATGCGCTATCAGTTTGACTCGGCAACCGTATCGAAACCAGGTTTTATGAAGGCAACTATCCGGTACAAGGAACTGCCGGATACTCTGTTTCTTTTGCCGGATGCCAAACAATTAGGCGAAGTGACTGTTTGGGGTAAGAATCAGGAAGGCATTAAAAATATGGAAGAGGATATACAGGAGAGGATAAACTCTGTGCCAACTTCATCTGCGGGCATCGGTTTTGATGCTTTCGGCTGGATGGATAAACAGGGGAAACGTGATAGAAAGCATCTGCAACAGGCTAAAAAGGTATTTGAAAAAATGGAACATAAGGATCCGGTTGTAGCTGCTTATGAAAAAGCAACGGGGAAGAAGTATGAATTGACTAATCCGTATGATGTCTCGGCTTTAAAGAAAGATCCTACATCTGAAATGGCTACAGTAGAAGAAAAAGCAACTTCTGGTGCTGAATCAATATCGAAAAAGAATCCGGATAAATAAGCACAAGAGGAAACTGAAGAAATGAGCTCGGGAAAGACAGGGCGAAAGCAATTTTAGCCAACTGGATAAAAAAAAGCATAAACAACTTGGCTTTCTCGAAAAAAAGTCGTATCTTTGTAGCCAAAAAATATAAAGAAAGAAAAATGTTTGAAAATTTAAGTGATAGACTGGAACGCTCATTCAAAATATTGAAGGGCGAGGGAAAAATTACAGAAATCAACGTGGCGGAAACCATGAAGGATGTGCGCCGTGCACTCCTCGACGCCGACGTAAACTATAAAGTAGCTAAGGAATTCACCAATAAGGTGAAGGAGAAAGCACTCGGCATGAATGTGCTCACAGCCGTGAAGCCGGGACAGCTGATGATTAAACTGGTTCACGATGAGCTGGCAGAACTCATGGGCGGTGAAGAAGCCCCATTGAAGCTCGAAGGTCATCCGGCAATCATCCTCATGAGCGGTCTGCAGGGTTCGGGTAAGACTACCTTCAGCGGTAAGCTTGCCAACATGCTCAAGACCAAGCGCGGCAAGAAACCATTGCTCGTAGCCTGCGACGTTTACCGTCCGGCAGCTATCCAGCAGCTCCATGTAGTGGGTGAGCAGGTAGGTGTTCCGGTTTACAGCGAGCTAGAGAACAAGGATGTGCTCAGCATCGCCGATCACGCCATCCAGCAGGCTAAGACCAACGGCAACGATGTTGTAATCGTCGATACAGCGGGACGTCTCGCCATTGATGAGCAGATGATGAACGAGATCAGTAATCTCAAGAATCATCTCCGTCCAGACGAAACCCTCTTCGTGGTTGACTCCATGACCGGTCAGGACGCCGTAAATACAGCCAAGGAATTTAATGACCGCCTCGACTTCAACGGCGTTGTTCTCACCAAACTCGACGGTGATACCCGCGGTGGTGCTGCCCTCAGTATCCGTACCGTGGTAACCAAGCCAATCAAGTTTATCGGTACCGGTGAGAAGATGGAGGCCATTGATGTATTCCATCCAGCCCGTATGGCAGACCGAATTCTCGGCATGGGTGACGTGGTATCCCTCGTAGAGCGCGCACAGGAGCAGTTCGACCTGGAAGAGGCCAAGAAACTGGAGAAGAAGATCAGAAAGAACCAGTTCGACTTCAACGATTTCTACAACCAGATCCAGCAGATCAAGAAGATGGGTAACATCAAGGATCTCGCAGCGATGATTCCGGGTGTAGGTAAGGCTATCCGCGACGTAGACATCCCTGAGGATGCATTCAAGGGCGTAGAGGCCATCATCCAGAGTATGACCCCTAAGGAGCGCACTAACCCAGCCATCCTCAATACATCACGCCGCCAGCGCATTGCCAAGGGTTCGGGCACCAACATCCAGGAGGTGAACAAACTCATCAAGCAGTTTGACCAGACCCGCAAGATGATGCAGATGATGACCGGCAACAAGATGGCGCAGATGATGAGCCGCATGAAGGGTATGCCAGGCATGCCTAAGATGCCGGGAATGTAAGAAGTGAAGAGTGAAGAACGAAGAGTGAAGAATTCATATGTTCTGCAACTTAACATTTAACATTGAACATTTAACATTAAAACAGAATAAAATGCAGCTTATAGACGGAAAGGCGACGGCAGCCGCCATCAAGGAACAGATAGCCCAGGAGGTGGCACAGATTGTGGCCGCCGGTGGCAAGCAGCCACATCTGGTAGCCGTGCTCGTAGGGCACGACGGAGGCAGCGAAACCTATGTGAAGAACAAGGTGCTGGCCTGCGAGAAGTGTGGATTCAAGTCGACCCTCATCCGTTATGAGGAGGATGTTACCGAAGAAGAGCTCCTGCAGTGTGTTGACAAGCTGAACCAGGATGATGATGTTGACGGATTCATCGTTCAGCTTCCTCTGCCTAAGCACATCGATGAGCAGAAGGTAACCATGGCAATTGATTACCGCAAGGACGTAGACGGATTCCACCCGGTAAACGTGGGCAGAATGGCGCTCGGTATGCCTTGCTTCATCTCAGCCACTCCGCTCGGTATCCTCACCCTGCTGCAGCATTATAATATAGAAACCAGTGGCAAGAAATGCGTCATTCTGGGCAGAAGCAACATCGTAGGCAAGCCAATGGCTCAACTGATGATGCAGAAGCAGTATGGCGATGCCACCGTCACCGTATGCCACTCCCATTCCAAGGATTTGAAGAAGGAGTGTCAGGAGGCGGATATCATCATCGCAGCCATCGGCCGTCCTGATTTCGTGACAGCTGATATGGTGAAGCCGGGAGCTGTAGTCATTGATGTGGGTACCACCCGCGTGCCTGATGCTACGAAGAAGAGTGGTTTCCGCCTGAATGGTGATGTGAAATTCGACGAGGTGGCAGAGAAGTGTTCCTTCATCACTCCTGTTCCGGGAGGCGTTGGTCCGATGACCATCTGTTCGCTGATGAAGAATACGCTGGCTGCCGGCAAGAAGGAATATTACAACTAAAAGAAGATTCCGGCTTTTAGGGACTGGTATTCTAGGGAAGATAATTATTCAGAAAAAAGCAGTGTTAAAATCACTGCATACTTGATTTTTTATAACTCTCTAATTTGTGGGGCAGGGCGCAGTGATGCACCCTGCCTTTTTATCACCGTTTCGGCGGATTTGCAACCGCTAAAATGATCGGCGGGAGAAATGCAAGAAAACTCAAAACAGAAACAAACATTTAATCTAAAAATAGAAACATGATAAAACTTAAGTACGTATTTACATCAGCGCTGCTCGTGGCAGCTGCCAGCGGCATTCAGGCTGGCAGTAAGCAACTAGCCGTGCAGACCGACAAGGATGCCCCTGCATACACCATACAGGGCAAGGATTCCATCTGCCAGATATTCATCTATTCGCCAGCACCCAACCAGGGCTTGCATCTGGCTTATTTCACCGATGACGAGCGTTGGATTGACGTAGGACAGCTCTGCGCCAGCGACTACGGTCCGTGGGGTGCAGAAAAGAAGATGTACAACCCCTTCGTGGTAAAAGCTAACGACGGCACATGGCGCGCACTCTGGAGCGTGAACCAGCATTCACCGCAGTTTGCCGTTGCCTATTCAGAAGACCTCATCACCTGGCGTCCGCAGGATTATCCTATCATCCGCGAAAAAGGCGTGAAGGATGTGGCTGCCTATCAGATGGATGACGGCAACTTCGATATCTATCTCAAGACATCCAAGGGCAAGCGATACGTACAGGCAAGCAACGATTTCCGCATCTTCAAGGAGGATACACTGGAAGCTTCTGCTGACGATATACTTTGGCAGCGCGACACCGCAACCATCGGCGGAAAACTTTTCCAGGGCTGCGATTTCGAGGTGCCTGCCGTGCATCTCAACTACATCCGCTCCTGGTTCCATGCCCTCTCAGAAGAGGCAAAACTCAATGGACAGCCGATGCCGAAGACCGATGCCGACCTCGCAGCTTATGCCAAGGACAACCACATCGACCTGCCGAAAGATTCGGAAATCCCTGCCAACCTCAGCATCAATCCACAGAAATCTCATCGCATCTCCAATAAGCTTATGGGCATCTTCTTCGAAGACATCAGCCGCGCTGCCGATGGAGGACTCTGTGCAGAAATGTTGCAGAACGGCGATTTCGAATATAACATGGAAGATCACCGCCACCAGTGGAATGCCACCACAGCTTGGGTGGGCGTGGAGAAAGAGGGCATTGCTACCGAAAACGGGGTGAGCCGGAACAATCCACATTACGCCGTTCTGGGCACTACACCTATTTATAATATAGGCTGGGACGGCATCGTCATCCGTCGGGGAGCTGCCATTGAGGGCAAGGAGGGCAAGCATCAGCCTGCCATCTACGAGGTGAGTCTGCACGCCCGATGCATCGACGCCAAGAAGAAAGACCTCACCCTAGCGCTCGTAAACCAGGAGGGATTGCCGGTATGCCAGACCAAGATTAAGGTGCAGGGAACTGACTGGAAGGAATATAAGGCGCAGCTCATCGTGACCGATAAATATGAGGGCGAACTCGCCAGCGAAGCCACCACCAAGGAGGGCAAACTGGGCAAGAACATCCGCTTCGCCATCCTGCCTAAGGGCGAGCAGAAAGTTGCGGTAGATTTGGTAAGTCTCAAACCACAAGATACTTACAAGGGTCATGGATTACGGAAAGACCTTGCCGAAGCCATTGCCGACCTGAAGCCTCGCTTCGTGCGCTTCCCGGGTGGCTGCATGCTCCACGGACAGGGACTCAAGAACATCTACCACTGGAAGGAGAGCGTGGGACCGCAGAAAGACCGTAAGCCAGCTTACAATATTTGGGGCTATCATCAGACCCGCCAGCTGGGATTCTATGAATATTTCCAGTGGTGCGAGGATATGGGAGCCGAGCCGTTGCCGGTATTGGCGGCAGGTGTTCCTTGCCAGAACTCTGTGGCTGATGAGCGCGGAGTGGCTGGTCAGCAGGGCGGAATCCCGATGAGCGAGATGCCGCAGTACATCCAGGATGTGCTGGACCTGGTAGAGTGGGCGAATGGTGACCCTGCCACTTCAAAATGGGCGAAGATGCGAGCTGATGCAGGTCATCCGGCTCCGTTCAACCTTAAGATGATAGGCATCGGCAACGAAGACCTTATCTCTACCGATTTTGAGCAGCGCTACCTGATGATCTGCAAGGCTGTGAAGCAGAAATATCCTCAGCTTGAGGTGGTGGGCACCGTAGGTCCGTTCCACTTCCCGTCTTCTGACTATATTGAGGGTTGGAAGATTGCTCGCGAAAACAAGCGCTGGATTGATGCCGTAGACGAGCATTATTACGAGCAGCCGGGCTGGTTCCTGAACCATCAGGATTATTACGACCATTACGACCGCAAGGCTCCTAAGGTTTATCTGGGCGAATATGCATCCCGCGGTGCCAATGCGGTAGACAATGCGCTGGCTGAGGGCATCCACCTCTGCAATGTGGAGCGCAACGGCGATGTGGTAGAAATGACATCCTATGCTCCTCTCTTGTGTAAGGACGGATACAGCAACTGGCAGCCGGACATGATTTACTTTGATAATAATAATGTACGCGCGAGCGAGAGCTACAAGATGCAGAAGATGTTCGGTCAGCATGCCGGCGACCTCTACATCTCATCCGTGCTCAGTCTGCCGGATGCGCTGAAGAAATATGTGGGCACCAGTGTGGTGAAGAATTCTAAATCGGGCAAAACCTGGCTTAAAGTGGTGAATGCCTTGCCTCGCACGCTGAAACTCTCGGTTTCTGGCTTGGGCAACAAGCAGGTAACCATCGCAGGCAGAAGCGCTCAGGTTTTTGAACTTTAGCTTTCTTCAGAAGATGTTTTCTGATAGAAACGGATAGAACCAATAATGGCTCAGATTATTCATTTTGAGTAAAATAGAATGGAGAAATAGAATATTAAAATGTTCTTTTTCTCCATTTTTTATGTTTTACAGCATAAAATATGGCCAAAAATTTGGTAGTTAATAATTTTTTTTATTATTTTGCACCTTGAAAATGAAGTTTTAAGTAATTTATATAAAATCAAATTTTAGAGAGAAAATGAAAAAGTTAGTATTAATGTTTGCTGCTGCCGTTATGGCAGTATCTGCATCTGCTCAGACTACACAGGAGAGCAAGTTCTTAGACAATTGGTATCTTGGTGTAAACGTTGGAGCAGCTACAAAGACTACTCACAATGCATGGTTCAAGAACGTAAACCCATCAGTAGGTGTACGTCTCGGAAAGTGGTTTACTCCAGTTTGGGGTGCTGCAGTAGAGGCTGACCTCTATGCTCGTAACCGCAACCTGCCTTATACACACAAGACTTTGGTTCGTGGTGCAAGCGGTAAGTTCATTGGTACAATCAATGCAACAAACCTCTTCTTGGGTTACAAGGGCGAACCACGTAAATTCGAAATCATCCCATTGGCAGGCATCGGTGGTTACCACTCTTTCAACCTTCATAATGGCAACCTCAATGCCCTCACAGCTAACGCAGGTGTTGACTTCGCATTCAACCTCGGCGCAAACAAGGCTTGGCAGGTATATGTAGAGCCATCTATGAATTGGTTCCTTCACGACAACAAGAGTGCTTGCAATGGTTGCCAGTTTGATGTTAACAAGTCTGCTTTCCAGGTTAAGGTGGGTGTTAACTACAAGTTCAAGGGTTCTAACAACTCTCACAACTTCACTATCGTAACTCCACGCGACCAGAACGAGATTGATGGTTTGAATGGTCAGATCAACAACCTCCGCAACGACTTGAATAGCAAGGATTCTGAACTCGCAGCTAAGGACAAGCAGATCAAGGATCTCCAGAATGCGCTCAATGAGTGCCAGAAGGCTCCTAAGTATGTAAAGCCAGCTACTGCTACCAATTTGCAGCCAACAGTATTGTTTACTGTAGGTAAGTCAAAAGTAGAGCGTAGCCAGATGCCAAACATCGAGATGATTGCTCAGTATATGAAGAATCATCCAGATGCTAAGGTTGAAATCAAGGGTTATGCATCTCCAGAGGGTTCTAAGGAACTTAACCAGAAACTTTCTGAGGCTCGTGCCAATGCTGTAAAGAACATTCTCGTTAAGACTTACAAGATTAGCGCAGATCGTCTTCAGGCTAAGGGTATGGGTGCTACTGACAAGCTCTTCAAGCAGGTTGAGTTCAACCGTGTTGCTACATTCAATGATAACAATGCAGCTGAATAATGAAATAAGTAGTTTCAGATATTTGGTCTTGTGACCAGGTCCTCCCAAACTTCGGTTTAGGAGGATTTTTTTTTCTTCTTTTCTTTCTTACATGTCTGGCAGTCTCGCTTTATACTTTTTCGTCAGGTAATCTTAATAAGATAAGAGTTCGGTGTGGTTAATAAGCTCTTTCTTATTTTTTTTTTTGCACAAAATCAGTAGAAATGAGTATCGGTCGTGATAAATTGTAAGCATTTTATTTGTTTTTCTAACAAAAATACGAAGTTTTGTGAAATTTTATACGAAATTAGTTGGCTATTACATAAAATCTCTGTATCTTTGCAGGCAAATTATAACAAATGGGCTCGAAAGAGCCCTTTTAAGCAAGGAAATAAAAGAAAAAAAAGATATGAAACATCCATTAAGAAGTAGCGTCTGCACTGAAGGCAGAAGAATGGCAGGTGCCCGAGCACTCTGGGTAGCTGCAGGTATGAAACACGAGCAGTTTGGTAAACCAATCATTGCTATCGTGAACAGCTTTACTCAGTTTGTGCCAGGTCATACCCATCTTCATGAAATCGGTCAGATCGTCAAGAAGGAAATCGAAGCTATGGGGTGCTACGCAGCCGAATTCAACACCATCGCCGTTGACGACGGTATCGCAATGGGACACGACGGAATGCTCTATTCCCTCCCAAGCCGTGACATCATTGCCGACTCTGTAGAATACATGGTCAATGCTCACAAGGCCGACGCCATGATCTGCATCTCAAACTGCGACAAGGTAACCCCAGGTATGCTCATGGCATCTATGCGACTGAACATTCCTACCGTGTTCTGCTCAGGTGGACCTATGGAAGCCGGACGCTGGAAGGGTGAGAACGCCGACTTGATTACAGCTATGATTAAGGGTGCTGATACAAGCGTTTCTGACGAGGAGATGACGCAGATTGAGCAGTGCGCCTGCCCAGGTTGCGGTAGCTGCTCAGGTATGTTTACCGCCAACTCAATGAACTCACTCACCGAGGCCATCGGTCTGAGCTTGCCAGGCAACGGAACCATTCTTGCTACCCACAAAAACCGCATCCAACTTTTTAAAGATGCAGCACGCCAGATAGTTAAGAACGCTTATGCATATTATGAGGACGGCGACGAGAGCGTATTGCCACGCAATATAGCTACCCGCGACGCATTCCTCAACGCCATGACCCTGGACATCGC
The DNA here is from genome assembly GCF_977051555.1 of Segatella sp. Classification (NCBI taxonomy): domain Bacteria; kingdom Pseudomonadati; phylum Bacteroidota; class Bacteroidia; order Bacteroidales; family Prevotellaceae; genus Segatella; species Segatella sp. Next base: position 25,635 of record NZ_CDRSSE010000021.1, on the reverse strand, counting down.
CATGGGCGGAAGCACCAACACCGTGCTCCACTTGCTGGCAGTAGCTCAGGAAGCTGGCGCAGACTTCAAGATGGAAGACATCGACCAATTGAGCCGCAAGGTGCCTTGCCTCTGCAAGTTGAGCCCTAATACCCAGAAATACAGTGTGCAGGAGTGCAACCGCGCAGGTGGTATCCTCGGTATCCTGAACGAGCTGAACAAGGGCGGTCTGATCAACGGCGCCGTAAAGCGTGTTGACGGCAAGACACTCGATGAGCAGATGAAGAAATACGACATTACCGGCACTGAGATTGATGCCGAGGCTGACAGAATCTACCACTCAGCACCGGGCAGAAAGTTCTCTACCCAGATGGGTAGCCAGGACGCTCAGTGGGAGAGTCTAGACACCGACCGCGCCGAGGGTTGTATCCGCGACCTTGAGCATGCTTACACTAAAGATGGTGGATTGGCAGTGCTCTTCGGCAATATCGCCCAGAACGGTTGCGTAGTGAAGACTGCAGGTGTAGACCCAGTGCTCTGGCATTTTGAGGGTCCGGCCGTATGCTTTGATTCTCAGGAAGATGCATGCGAAGGCATCCTCGACGGCAAGGTTAATTCAGGCGACTGCGTAGTCATTACCCACGAGGGTCCAAAGGGTGGCCCTGGTATGCAGGAGATGCTCTACCCAACCTCTTACATCAAGAGCCGTCACTTGGGTAAGGAGTGTGCGCTCATCACCGACGGCCGCTTCTCAGGCGGTACATCAGGCTTGAGCATCGGTCACATCAGTCCTGAGGCTGCAGCAGGTGGTAACATCGGCAAGATTAAGGATGGCGACATCATCGTCATTGATATCCCTAGCCGCTCCATCAATGTGAAACTCTCTGACGAGGAACTCGCAGCACGTCCACAGCAGCCGCTGAAGCGCAACCGCGTGGTTAGCAAGGCACTGCGCGCTTATGCCCAGAGCGTAAGTTCGGCAGATAAGGGCGGTGTGAGAATCATCGACTAGTCTTCGAGAGTCTTTGAAAAGACAGTTTTTCGAGTCTTTGAGAAAAGAGAAAAGTTTTTGAATTATTCAGAATAATAATAGATAAATGGCAAAAGAAGTAATAACAGGAGCCGAAGCACTGATGCGCTCCCTGAAAAACGAGGATGTTAAAACCATCTTTGGATATCCGGGCGGCAGCATCATGCCAGTGTTTGATTCACTGTATGGTTACACGAGAGGTGAAAAGAAGATGTTTGACCACATCTTGGTACGTCACGAGCAGGCTGCTGCTCACGCTGCACAGGGTTATGCCCGAGTCAGCGGCGAAGTGGGCGTCGCTCTTGTCACTAGTGGTCCTGGAGCTACTAATACATTGACCGGCATCGCTGATGCCATGATGGATTCTACACCAATCGTAGTCATCGCCGGACAGGTAGGCGTAGGTGCCCTGGGTACCGATGCCTTCCAGGAGGTTGACCTCGTGGGTGTTACCCAGCCAATATCCAAGTGGTCTTACCAGATACGCCGTGCCGAGGATGTGGCATGGGCTGTGAGCCGTGCTTTCTACATCGCCCGCAGCGGACGTCCTGGACCTGTAGTTCTCGACTTTACGAAGAATGCGCAGGTGGCTACATGCGAGTGGGAACCAGTGAAATGTGAGAAGGTTACATCTTATAATCCTTATCCTAAGATAGATGAAAAGGCAGTGGTTGAAGCTGCCGAACTCATCAACAACGCCAAGAAACCATTCGCCCTCGTGGGTCATGGAGTAGAGCTTGGCGGTGCACATAATGAACTCATCGAATTCCTCGAGAAGGCAGATATCCCTGCGGGCAGAACCCTGCTCGGCCTTTCTGCCCTGCCTAGCAACCACCCGCTCAACATGGGTATGCTCGGCATGCACGGTTCTTATGCTACCAACATGAAGACCCAGGAGTGTGATGTGCTCATTGCCATCGGTATGCGTTTCAGTGACCGTATCACAGGCGTACCTTCAAAGTATGCTCCTCAGGCCAAGATTATCCATCTGGATATTGATAAGGCGGAGATTGACAAGGTTATCAAGACCGATGTGGCTGTTGTAGGCGACTGTAAGCAGAGTCTGCCAGCTATTACCCGTCTGCTGAACAAGAATGTTCACCGCGAGTGGAGAGATTCCTTCGAGGAATACCGCCAGCAGGAACAGGAGAAGGTAATAGAGAAGGATATTCATCCTAAAGAGGGACCACTGCTCATGGGCGAGGTTACCAATGTAGTAACGGAAGCTACTCATAATGAGGCAGTTCTCGTAAACGACGTAGGCCAGAATCAGATGATCAGCAGCCGCTACTTCAAGTTTACCAAGAAGCTGAGCATCGTAACAAGTGGTGGCTTCGGAACCATGGGCTTCGGTCTTCCGGCAGCCATCGGTGCCACCTTCGGCGCTCCCGACCGTACCATCTGCTGTTTCTTCGGCGACGGTGGCTTCCAGATGAACATCCAGGAACTCGGCACCATCATGGAGCAGCAGGCACCGGTCAAGATGATTCTGCTGAACAACAACTATCTGGGCAACGTGCGCCAGTGGCAAGACCTGATGTTCGGTGGCCGTCACTCCTTCACCCACATGATGAATCCTCATTATGCAGAGATAGCCAAGGCCTACGGAATACCATACGATGTGGTAATAGACCGCAAGGACCTTCAGGCTAAGGTGGAGAAGATGATCAGCACCAAGGGGCCTTACCTGCTGGAGTGCGCCATCAAGGAGAATGAAGACATCGTTCCGATGACGCTGCCGGGCAAGAGTGTAGATGAGATGCTGCTCGAGTTGAATTATTAAAAGCTCTCGGCTATATATATAATAAGGTGTAAATTCCTTTATGGGGGAGCATCCTCCGAAAAGGAAAGACTCCGAAAAGTAACCGATTATTTTAAAATTTGGAAAAATGGAGAATAACAACGAAAAGAAATTATATACATTGCTTGTTTACTCAGAAAACATTGCCGGTATCCTGAATCAGATTACCGCCGTGTTTACTCGCAGACAGGTAAACATCGAGAGCTTGAATGTTTCGGCCAGCAGTATCAAGAATATCCACAAGTATACCATTACGGTTTGGAGCGATGAAGAGCAGATTGAGAAAATCAACAAGGCAATAGAGAAGAAGATTGACGTGGTGAAGAGCGATTACTACACCGATGACCAGATCTTCATCCATGAAGTGGCTCTCTTCAAGATTTCCACTCCGGTATTGCTTGAAAATCCAGAAGTGTCGCGCACCATCCGCAAGCATGATGCCCGCATGATGGAGGTGAATCCTACCTACAGCACCGTGCTGCTGGCAGGACTTACCGAAGACATCGCCGACCTCTTCCAGCAGCTCAACAGCTACGACTGCCTCCTTCAGTATACCCGAAGTGGCAGAATCGCTGTTACGAGAAGTTTCGATGAGCCAATCTCTGATTATCTCAAGCAGAATTCAGAAGATTAGAATCCTATAAAAATATTGAGCCCTTTGTTCTTCTGGCTTCAAAACTAGATGAGCAGAGGGCTTTTTCGTTTTAAAATAACAAGACAAACAACAAGATAAAAGGACGAGATAGATATTATGGAACAGAAAATATTAGATAAGGTAGGGCGTTACAAATTCCTTTCGGAACCTTTCCACTGCGATTTCAGCAGCCACCTCTTTATGGGGCATCTCGGAAATCATCTGCTCAATGCTGCCGATTTTCACAGCAACGACCGCGGGTTCGGCATGAACTACCTCATGCCCCGACATAAAACATGGGTTCTCAGCCGACTGGCCATTGAGATGACAGAGATGCCGAAGTCTTACGACCGCTTTGTGGTAGAAACCTGGTGCGAGAGTGCCATGAAATATTTCACATCCCGAGATTTCAAAATCTGCGGCAAGACATCATCATCCGAAGAAGCCAAGGTTTACGGCTACGGCAAAAGCGTGTGGGCAATGATTGATACGGAAACCCGACAGCCTGTTGATATTTTTGAAATTCACGACGGGCTTATCAAGGAATATATTGATTCAGAAAAACCTTGTCCTATCCAGGCAAGTTCGAGAGTGAAAATGGGCAAGGAAGCCAAGCTGGTGAGAACCATTGATACCTATTATAATGATGTAGATGTAAACGGCCACATCAACTCGGTGAAATACATCGAACATATCCTTGACCTCTTTGATCTGGATTATTACAAAACTCACTTTTTGCAAAGATTTGAGATAGCTTACGTAGCAGAAAGTCACCAAGGTGACCAACTTCATTTCTATTTGGAAGAAACAGGTGAGGCTGAAAAAATGCAAGAATACTGCATAAAGATAACAAAAACAGGCAAAAATGACGCAAATGAGGTGGAAGTTGTAAGAAGTAAGGCTAAATTTATTAAAAATTGAAAGAAAAATTTGGTAGTTTCATTTTATTTGCTTACCTTTGCACACAGAAAATAAAAATAAACCCAGAGCCGCCTTCTTGGATAGGGGGTGGACGGATCAAACAGGCTCTCTTTGGATAAGAATACAGCTCGCATCCGTATGGACAAGTATAACCCGCGGCTCCACAAACGGCAAGCCGCACAAAAAAAATAAAAATTATGGCAGAAATGAATTTCGGTGGCGTAATGGAAACTGTTGTCACCAGTCATGAATTTTCATTGGAGAAAGCACGTGAAGTATTGAAGAACGAAACTATCGCAGTTATCGGCTATGGTATCCAGGGTCCTGGTCAGGCTTGTAACCTTCGCGATAATGGTTTTAATGTCATCGTCGGACAGCGTCAGGGTAAGACCTACGAGAAGTGTCTGAAGGATGGTTGGGTTCCTGGTAAGACTTTGTTCTCTATCGAGGAAGCTGCAGAGAAGGGTACTATCATCTGTATGTTGCTTTCTGATGCCGGTCAGATTGCATGCTGGCCAAAGATCAAGCCATACCTCACACCAGGTAAGACTTTGTATTATTCACATGGTTTCGCTATCAACTGGAGCGATCGCACAGGCGTTGTTCCACCAAAGGATATTGATGTAATCATGGTTGCTCCTAAGGGTTCTGGTACTTCTCTCCGCACTATGTTCTGTGAGGGTCGTGGTTTGAACTGCTCTTACGCTGTATATCAGGATGCATCTGGCAAGGCAGAGGATAAGACTATTGCCTTCGGTATCGGTATCGGTGCCGGTTATTTGTTCAAGACAACATTCCAGCGTGAGGCTACTTCTGACCTCACAGGTGAGCGTGGCTCATTGATGGGTGCTATTGAGGGATTGTTGGAGGCACAGTATGACGTGCTCCGCGAGAACGGTCACTCACCATCAGAGGCTTTCAACGAGACTGTTGAGGAGCTCACACAGAGCCTTGGCCCTCTCTTCGGTGCTAAGGGTATGGATTGGATGTATGCTAACTGTTCTACAACAGCTCAGCGTGGTGCTCTTGACTGGGCTCCTCGTTTCCGTGAGGCTATCAAGCCTGTAATGGAGTGGTTGTACTACTCTGTAAAGACTGGTAATGAGGCTCAGATTTCTATTGACAAGAACTCTCAGGCTGATTACCGCGAGAAGTTGAACGCTGAACTCGAGGCTATGCGCAACAAGGAAATGTGGCAGGCTGGTGTTACAGTTCGTAAACTTCGCCCTGAGAATAACTAATTTTTTTCTCGTACATAATGTTGAAAAGGGAATGGCCCGAGAGGTGTCGTTCCCTTTTTTCTGTTTAGATGGGAGTATAAGCAATTGCATAAGGTAACAGGGGGATAAGTATTACTTATGATATATCCTCCTGTTATCTCATTTACGGTTCAAGTACGATTTTATCTCCATCAAGATAAAACATATTCTCTGCAACCATTTCTTCAAGAACTGCAGCCATATCTTCTGAATCATATTTCAGTTGGTTTAATTCTGTAATGTCATGTGGCTTTCCGTCTTTCAGCAAGTCTAGAATTTCTGATATAATAGTTTGCTTCTGGGGTATTTTGTGTTCTATGCAGACATCACATATCCCGCAGTCGTCCTTCATTTTCGTTTTTTCGCCAAAATAACTCAGAAGCTGGCGCGAACGGCAGATGCTGTCGTTCTTTGCATAACTGATAATGCTCTTGATGTGGGCAGTAAACTGTTTCTTGCGTACTTCCCATACCTCCTCTGGGATGATAACTCTGAAACCATCTTCCCTAGGACGCATGTAGCTGATATAAGGTGTCTTGCGGCGGGGAATGAAGTCGATGATGTGGCGGGCACTCAGATTTTTCAGAATCATGTATACCTGCTGACGGTTTAGTTCGCTTACACGCTCTATCAGCGACTCATCAATGTAAACGTAGTCGGTAAACAGACCGCCGTAATTACGCAGAAGCCCCGTAATAACAGACTCTTCCTTCTCCGAAACATTCTCTAGCAGATAGAGATCATTTCGGCTGATGTTAAATCTGATTCTTGCTTTTCCGTCAGGATTGTCCTCGTATTGGATATAGCCTGAGCGCTCCAGAATGCGCAGCGCCGAGTCTACGCGGGTAGGAAAGTACTTGTAGGTGAAGCAGAACTTCTCTATCTCGAACATGAAAGTCTGTCCCATTCCGCTTCCAACTGCAACCTGGAAAAAGTAAGCAAGATGCTCGTAAACGTCTTTGATGAATTCTTTGTCAGGGAAGGTTTCGTCAATGCGTTTCATGAGTTTGTTTTCATCGCTCTGATTATAGAGCAGCACTGCATATGCTTTTTCGCCGTCTCTTCCGCCTCGTCCAGCCTCTTGGAAATAGGCTTCCAGCGAGTCAGGACAGTCTATATGAATTACCATTCTCACATCAGACTTGTCTATTCCCATGCCGAAAGCATTGGTCGCTACCATGACCCTTATCTCGTCATTCTGCCAGTTTTTCTGTCGGGTATCTTTCACGTCGGAATCCAGTCCGGCATGGTAAAATGTAGCAGAAATTCCCTGATTGTTCAGAAGTTCTGCCATCTCTTTGGTTCGTTTTCGGCTTCTTGCATAAATGATTGCCGAGCCTTGGGTACATTGCAGAATATGAACCATTTCGGTCACCTTGTCGTTGGTGGTGCGCACCACATAGGCAAGATTCTTACGGGCAAAACTCATTTTGAATACGTTTTGCTTCTTGAAGTGGAGCTGGTTCTGGATATCTTCTACCACATCGGGAGTGGCCGTTGCCGTAAGGGCAAGGACCGGTACACCAGGCTTCATATCTCTTATTTTCGCAATGTCGAGATAAGACGGGCGGAAGTCGTACCCCCACTGACTGATGCAGTGGGCTTCATCTACTGTGATGAAACTCACCGGAATGTGGCGAAGTTTGGTCTGGAACAGTTCTGAAGAAAGGCGTTCTGGCGAGACATACAGAAACTTGATTTCGCCGAAAATACAGTTTTCCAATATTCGGAGAATCTCCTGACGCGACAAGCCTGTGTAGATGGCTTCTGCCAGGATGTTACGGGCCTTGAGATGCTGCACCTGGTCTTTCATCAGCGCGATGAGCGGAGTTACCACAATGCAGACACCCTTTTGGGCAAGGGCCGGAACCTGGAAGGTGATGGATTTACCGCCACCTGTAGGCATAAGACCAAGGGTATCCTCACCTCGGGCTATACTCTCGATGATGTCTCGTTGTATGCCGCGAAAGTCAGGATACCCCCAGTATGTATGTAGTATTTCTTGAAATTTATCTGCCATTTTTTGATGCTTTTGCCCTTACAGATTTCGATGCTTTTGCGCCCTTACGGATTAGCACTCCGAAGCTGTGTAATCCGTGTAATCAGTGCCTAATCCACATACTTGGGGCTAAGTACCTTATCCTTCGTTCGGACGGATGTCTTCTATCTGAAGTTGAACTTGGTTTTTCTTGAAAACATTTTCTTCTATGGTGAAGGCTATGTCGAAGCTTCGCTTACTCTTGATGTAGCGGGCTGCTGCACTCTGACCGAAAGCAATGCCGTTTAAAACGGTGCTCGATTTGGAGTCTACCAGTTCCAACTTGATGTGCTCCTGTTCTCTGCCTACCACCTTGCTGGTGCCGTAATCATATACCCGGTTGGTGCAGAAAATAGGTTTCTGGTTGCACGGACCGAAAGGAGAGAAGCGCTTCAGGTCGGCTTGCAGATGCTTGGTAATGTCTTTGAAATCAATTTCAGCATCAATGTTGAGCATTGGCTCTGTCTGTTGAGGCGAAATGTGCTCTTCTACATAATGCTGGAACCGGTCTCTGAACTCTCTTACCTTATCCCATCTCAGGGTGAGTCCGGCAGCATAGGTATGACCGCCGAAATTGAGCAGAAGGTCGCGGCAGCTTTTGATGGCTGAGTAGATGTCAAATCCCGTAACGCTGCGTGCCGAACCGGTAGCCATGTCGCCATCCCGGGTCAGAACCACGGTAGGGCGGAAGTAGATTTCGGTGAGTCGGGATGCAACAATGCCGATGACGCCCTTTTTCCATCCTTCATCATAAAGCACGATACTGGAGTTGTGTTTCATACTTTCCAGACGCGACACGATGCTGTTGGCTTCTTCAGTCATCTGCTTGTCTATGTCTTTGCGCTGCTCATTATACTCATTGATGTGTCTGGCCATGCGCAGGGCAGAGGAATAATCTCTTTCTACCAGCAGATCTACGCTCAGTTTACCGTTTTCCATTCTGCCGGAAGCATTGATGCGGGGACCGATCTTGAACACAATGTCGCTCATCGAGAGCTCGCGTCCGTTCAGGCCGCAGATGTCGATGATGGATTTCAGACCGATACTTGGATTAGTATTCAGCAACTTAAGACCATGGAAGGCGAGTATTCTGTTTTCATCTACTACCGGCACAATATCGGCTGCAATACTGACGGCACAGAAGTCGAGCAGGGGGATGAGCCTGGAGAACGGAATGTTGTTGTTCTTGGCAAAAGCCTGCATAAACTTGAATCCTACACCGCATCCGCAGAGATGCTTGAAAGGGAACGGATCGTCTGGGCGCTTCGGATTGAGTATGGCCACAGCGGGTGGCATCACGTCGTCAGGGACATGATGGTCGCAGATGATGAAGTCTATTCCCAGACTCTTGGCATATTCTATCTCCTGGATAGCCTTGATTCCACAGTCTAGAATAATAATCAGTTTTACACCAGTCTGATGTGCAAAATCTATTCCTTTCTTACTCACTCCGTAACCCTCGTCGTAGCGGTCGGGGATGTAGTAGTCAATGTTTGAATAGAATTGCTGCAAGAATTTGTACACCAGGGCAACGGCGGTGCATCCGTCTACGTCGTAGTCTCCGTAAACGAGGATACGTTCCTTTCTACCCATTGCATCGTTCAGGCGGTCAACGGCAATATCCATGTCTTTCATCAGGAATGGATTGATGAGATCTGAGAGCTGTGGTCGGAAGAACCGTTTGGCTGCAGATTCAGTCGTAATCTCGCGCTTGATGAGCAAATGGGCAAGAACCGGGCTCATGTTTAGCTTGGCGCCTAATTCTTCAGCTGCTTTTTGCTGTTCAGGTGTTGGTGATTCGTAATTCCATTTAAAATGCATTTTAATTATTTTTTATTTCTGCCCCCAAAGTTACGAAAATAAAATGACAAAAGGAAATGTTTAGGGAGGAATTTTACCAAATTACCTAGAAATAAGTAAAAATAAGACTTGTTGGCAAACAAAAATAAGTAAATAAGCGATTTCGTGGTAAACCGAAATAAGTAGATATGAGTTTTCGTGGTAAACCGAAATAAGTAGATATGTGATTTCTTGGCAAAACAAAAAAGGCAGCAAACTCATCGGTTTGCTGCCCCTTGAATATTTTTGTTTAGGAGAAAGTTCATAGAAAGTCTATAAACTATTAACTATAAACTCCTAACAGAATTAGATTCCGAGCTTCTTGCGGATGTCCTTAGGGAGGGCATTCTTGTTAACCATGAAGTCCATAGTCTTGTAAGCTACGAAAGCCTTGGTCATGTACCAGGTTCCCTTGTAGTCACCATACTCGCCCCAAGAGTTCTTAACCATGTAGTACTCCTTGCCGTTCTGGTCCTTAGCGATACCGTAGATGTGCATACCGTGGTCATCTGTTGTCTCCCAGTTGTCGAATGCTTCCTGGCGCATAGCCTGTGTAGGAACAATCTCAGGAGCATTTACGCCAAGAGAATCAAACTTCTCCTTCTTCTCGTCTTTAGAGAGCTTGAACCAATGGTCAGCATCTGTACCGGCCATAGAGCGAACCTTCTTTACATCGTAAGCGATACCGAGACCCTTGCGAGTGAAACCGTCTTCTGTTACGTCACCGCCCCAAGCTACTGTGTAACCATTGTTTACAGCGTTGTCGATGATCTTGCAGATGTCTTCCATAGGAACGTTGTAGCTCAAAGGCCAGCGCCAGTTATCCTGTACCTCAACAGCAAATTTGCTCCACATTGGGTGGTGGGTGTAGCTGGTGATGGTTACATAATCATCAAGATTCAAACCGAGGCTCTGGCAGAAGCTCTGTGGAGTATACTGCTTGCCCTCGTATGTGAACTTCTCAGGAGTCTTACCGATGTATGAGTCGATGATGCCCTGAAGACCGCTCTTCCAAGCTGGAGAAAGCTTCTTGGCTGTGCTCTTTGCTACTGCCTCTACGTATGGAGTCATTACGTTGAAGAACTCACCAAAGTTAGCCAGAGAGTCACCTGTCAATGAACCTGGAGCTGGCATGGCAGATTCAGGTACGATACCGTAGTGCTGCAAAGCATAGAGTACATCGTAGGCGCTACCACCCTCTGAGAAGCTCACGTCGCCGTGCATTCTTACTGCCAATGTGGCGCGGTCCATATAAGTCTTGTTGGCTACGAACATCTCGCTGAGGTCGTAGGTTTTGCCTGTCTTCTTCAAGATTTCGCTCTCGAAGTAGCTGAGGGTAGAGTAAGCCCAGCACGTACCACTGCGGTTCTGGTCCTTGATGCTAGTGATAGGATTCTGCTTTACTACAGTAAATACAGGTTTGTTCTTTGCTACTTCTGCAGAGTCTGCAGCTTTCTTCGCATTTGCTCCTGTGGCTACCAAAGCCATCAAGGCTGCAACAATCATAGTTTTCTTCATGAATTCTTTTCTCTTTATATTTATGTTCTTGTTATATCTTCTCTCTGATTCCTTTTTCTGAAATGATTTCTCTTTCAGGAATTTTATTCCTTGTTGGCTGCCATGAACTCCTCAACATCTTTTGGATGATAAGGTATGCGGTCTTTGCCCAGGAATCTGCAACCATCTTTGGTGATGAGTACATCGTCCTCAATTCGGATACCACCGAAATCTTTATAGGTCTCAATCTTGTCGAAGTTGAGGAATTCTGCACAGTGACCGGATGCCTTCCAGTCGTCGATGAGGGAAGGGATGAAGTAAACTCCCGGCTCGTCGGTTACCACGAAACCTTCCTGCAGACGGCGACCCATACGCAGGCAGTTGGTACCGAATTGCTCCAGATTAGGGCGTACCTCTTCGTCGAAACCAACGTTAATCTGGTCGAGGTTCTCCATGTCGTGAACATCCATTCCCATCATGTGGCCCAAACCATGAGGCAGGAACATGGCGTGTGCTCCAGCCTTTACAGCCTCTTCTGTATCACCCTTTGCAAGTCCGAGCTCCTTCATGCGGTTGAAGAGCAGGCGGCATACAGAGAAGTGTACGTCTGCCCATTTTACTCCTGGCTTGGCTACATCTAGCGCATGGTCGTGGCATTCTTCTACAATAGAGTAGATTTCCAACTGGCGCTGGCTGAACTTTCCGCTCACCGGCATGGTGCGGGTGTTGTCTGAACAGTAGTTGTTCATAGTTTCTGCACCTGCATCACAGAGTGCCAGTCTGCCTTCTTCCAGTACATTCATAGATGGATAACCATGCTGAATTTCACCGTGCTGACTGAAGATGGTTGGGAAACTGACCATGGCTCCGTAAGAGTGGGCAATGCCGCTTACCTGACCTGCAACATATTTTTCTGTCACACCCGGACGTACGAGCTTCATCGCTGTGGTATGCATCTTGTATCCGATGACAGCAGCACGCTCCAATTCCTCGATTTCTTCCTGGGTCTTAGTTGAACGCATCTTCACAACAGCCTTGATGAGGTCCATGCTGGCCTCTTCTTTCTGTTGGTTAGGATGGATGCCCAGAAGGTCGAATACCTGCAGCTTGATGTCGTAGCGGTAAGGTGGCAGGAAATGAATCTTGCGCTTCTTTGACATGGCGTCGTTGCAGATAGTCTTGAGCGTTTTCATAGGTGCTGAGTTGTGAACGCCTACCTGCGCTGCAAGATCGTGAACATTGTCAACGCTTCCGTACCATACGATGTCTACGAGGTCGATGTCGTCGCCAATCAGGGTTTCAATATCGTTGTCTATATCTATCACACCTACCAGACCGTCGCGCTGCAATCCGAAATAATAGAGGAATGTCGAGTCCTGACGGAAAGGGTAATATCCGTTATTAGGGAAATTACATGGTGAATTGTTGTTTCCGAAAAGTATAATTACGCCGCTTTTCACAAGCTTCTTCAACTCCTGTCTGCGGCTGATGTAAGTCTCTTTGCTGAACATATTTTTAGTATTTTACATTATTTTGCTTGCAAAGTTAGCAATTATTTCCCAAAAAATACGTATCTTTGCAAGCAAAATTGAATAAAACGCGTAAATTTATAAATAATTAATATAAAAACGGCTTTTTGCTAGACAAAATGTAAGAAAATTGTCTATGCTGCGAGCAAAATATAATTATTTTCAGAATTTTAAAAGCAGAGAGTGTGTTATGAAATTGAATTTAAAAACAACAGGTTTGGTTCTTGAGGGAGGAGGCATGCGAGGGGTCTTCACCAGTGGGGTACTGGATGCCTTCATGAAGCATGATGTTCATTTCCCTTATACGGTGGCTGTATCGGCTGGGGCATGTAATGGCATGTCGTATATGAGCCGCCAACCTCGGCGTGCCCGTATCTCTAACATCGATTATCTGGCCCGATACCAGTATATCGGTATTCGCCATCTGGTGACCCAGGGGTGTATCTTCGACCGCAAATTGCTCTACGATAAGTTTCCAAACCAGCTCTTACCCTTCGATTTTGATACCTATTTTAAGTATGCTGATGGTTTCGAGATGGTTACTACAAATTGTCTTACGGGCAAGGCTATGTATCTTTCCGAGAAGCATGACAGGCAGCGTGCACTGGATGTTGTGCGTGCTTCCAGCAGTTTGCCATATGTGAGCAAGATTGTGGAAGTGGATGGCATTCCGATGTTGGATGGTGGTATTGCGGACAGTATTCCGGTACAGCACGCCATTGACATGGGGTGGCAACACAATGTGGTTGTCCTGACTCGCAACAAAGGATGGCGTGATATGGGCAAAGACCGTAAGATACCTTATTTATATAAGAACTATCCTCGCCTGCGTGTGGCTCTGAGTCACCGTCATCGGGCTTATAACGAACAGATCCAGCTTGTAGATGATCTGGAGGCTGCGGGTAAGATTACCTGTATCCGTCCAATCCGTCCGTTGGAAGTTGGCAGAATAGAGAAGGATACCGATAAACTGGAACGCCTCTACGAAGAAGGTTTCATGCTGGGTGAGGCTTTCTGCGAAAAATGCATAGAAAAAGAATAATATTAATATAGAAAAAGAATAATATTAATAAGGTGTAGTTGATAAATAAGGTGTAGATGATAAATAAGGTGTAGAGTTTTAGTATATGGCTTGAGAATGAGTAGAATGGTGGTTTTTAGGAACGGATTACACCGTGCCTAAAAATCACCGTTCTGGGTATGATAGTAATCAGCAATGATTTCTTCTTATTTCAGCAGGTCAGGGCGCAGGCGCTTGGTTCTTTCCATGGCCTGGTCGAATTCCCACTGGCGAATCTTGGCTTCGTTGCCACTGAGCAGAATCTCCGGAACCTTCCATCCCTTGTAGTCGGCAGGACGGGTGTAGATAGGGGCGGCAAGAATGTCGTCCTGGAAACAGTCGGAAAGTGCACTCTGTTCGTCGCTGATAACACCCGGAACCAGTCGGATGACGGCATCTGAGATGATGGCTGCAGCAAGTTCGCCACCCGTTAGCACATAATCACCTACACTGATTTCTCGGGTAATGAGATGGTCGCGCACACGCTGGTCAATACCCTTGTAGTGACCGCAGAGGATGATGAGGTTACCCTGCATCGACATTTCGTTGGCTATCTTCTGGTTGAAAGTTTCACCATCTGGCGAAACGTAAATCACGTCATCATACTCGCGCTCCGCCTTCAGCGCAGCAATGCAGCGGTCTATTGGTTCACATTGCATCACCATGCCGGCACTTCCGCCGTATGGATAGTCGTCCACACGCTTCCATTTATCTAATGTGTAGTCACGCAGGTTGTGCAGATGAATCTCCGCTAGACCCTTCTTCTGCGCACGTGCCAGAATGGACTCATTGAAGAATCCCTCCAGCATCTCTGGTAATACTGTAATAATGTCTATTCTCATAACATCTGCAAAAATAATAAATAATGCGGAGAGTACCAAAAATTTTTGCTTTTTCTTTCATTTTAACTCCTCTTTTCTTCACTTTCCTTTCTTTTTTCTCTGTTTTCCTGCCTTTCCGTAGCCATTCTTGTCTTTTCATATCATAATCCTGCTTTTCCGGAGAAAGAGAGTGATTAATGTATAAATATGCAACAAAATTATCAAAAAACAGAAAAATCATATCAAAATGATAAATTTTCGATAAAAGATGCTACTATCTGTAGAAAAAGTTGTATTTTTGCAAACAGAATTGCTTGAAAGAGTGTATAATTAATTAAAATTGTGAACAAGATGATATTGGACATTGAAATGCTGAGAAGCTTTTACGCTTCGTATTCGGAAAGTGTAGCCCAGGCTAAGGCTATGGTGAAACGACCTCTTACTTATGCCGAGAAGGTGCTCTTTGCACATCTTTTCGACCCAACACAGTTGCGACCATATAAAAGAGGTGTGGAATATGTTGACTTCCGACCTAATCGCGTGGCGATGCAGGATGCGACTGCGCAAATGGCGCTCTTGCAGTTCATGAATGCGGGTAAGGACAAGGTGGCCGTACCTGCTTCCGTACATTGTGATCACTTGATTCGTGCCGATGTGGGCGCAACACAAGATCTTCCTGAGGCTTGCAAGACCAATAAGGAGGTTTACGACTTCCTGAAGTCTGTTTCTCAGAAATACCATATCGGTTTTTGGGGACCAGGTGCCGGAATCATCCATCAGGTAGTGCTCGAAAACTATGCATTCCCTGGAGGTATGATGGTGGGTACTGATTCTCATACTCCTAATGCCGGCGGTCTTGGCATGGTGGCAGTAGGTGTAGGTGGTGCTGATGCCGTAGATGTGTTGACCGGTCAGCCTTGGGAACTCAAGATGCCACGTCTCATTGGTGTGCATCTCACAGGTAAACTCTCTGGCTGGGCCACTCCTAAGGATGTGATTCTCGAAATCCTCGGCATCCTTACCGTAAAGGGCGGAACCAATGCCATCCTCGAATACTTCGGCGAGGGATTGAACAGCATCTCTACTACCGGCAAGGCTACCATCTGTAACATGGGAGCCGAATTGGGTGCCACATGCTCTATCTTCCCATTCGACCAGAATGCCAGCGAGTATCTCCGCAAGACAGGCCGTGAAGAAATTGCATCTCTCGCACAGATGAATGCAGCCGAACTCCGTGCTGATGATGAGGTGTTGGCAGATCCGTCTGCTTTCTACGACCAGATTGTTGAAATTGACCTTTCTAAGGTTGAACCTCATCTTAACGGTCCGTTCACTCCAGATGCAGCCACACCAATCTCTCACATGAAGGCAAAAGGTCCTGCCAACGATTATCCGATGGTAGTAGAAGTAGGATTGGTAGGTAGCTGTACCAACTCTTCTTATCAGGACTTGGCCCGTGCTGCCAGCATTGCCCGTCAGGCTTATGAGAAAGGTATTGAGGTGAAGGGACAGCTTATCATCAACCCGGGTTCAGAGCAGATTCGCTATACAGCCGAGCGTGATGGCATCCTCGATGATTTCAAGAAGATTGGAGCCCTCATCATGACCAATGCCTGCGGTCCTTGCATCGGACAGTGGAAGCGTCATACCGATGATAATTCGCGCAAGAATGCCATCGTTACCTCTTTTAACCGAAACTTCCGCCGCCGTGCTGATGGTAACCCTAATACGTTTGCCTTCATCGGCAGTCCAGAGCTCACCGTGGCTCTCACCATTGCGGGCCGTCTCGACTTCAATCCGGCTACTGATACCTTGCTGGATAAGGATGGTAACAGCGTGATGCTCGATGCGCCTACAGGTTTCACCTTCCCTCCTAAGGGTTTTGCCGTAGAAGATAAGGGATTCATTGCCCCAAGCGAAGAAAATGCCAATGTAGAGGTAGTCATTGCGCCTGACAGCAACCGACTCCAGAAACTTGCTCCGTTTGCTCCATGGGATGGAAAAGACCTGACAGATATGCCGCTTCTTATCAAAACCGAGGGCAAATGTACCACCGACCACATCTCTATGGCGGGTCCTTGGCTGAAGTTCCGTGGACATTTGCAGAACATCTCCGACAACCTTTTAATGGGTGCCGTTAATGCCTTTAACGGTGAGAGCAATAAGGTGAAGAACCAGTTGGATGGTGCTTATGTCGAGGTTTCTACCGCTGCCAAGGCTTACAAGGCAAAAGGCATCAGCAGCATCGTGGTGGCAGAGGATAATTATGGTGAAGGTTCTTCCCGTGAGCATGCAGCTATGGAGCCTCGTTTCCTCAACGTGAAGGTGATTCTCGCCAAGAGTTTCGCCCGCATCCACGAAACCAACCTGAAGAAGCAGGGTATGCTTGCCCTCACATTCTGCAACAAGGATGATTATAATAAGGTACAGGAGGACGACCGCATCTCTTTGACAGGTTTGAAGGAGTTTGCTCCAGGTTCTAAACTCACCGTCACCCTGAAGCACAAGGATGGTTCTGAGGATAGTTTCGAGGTTGAGCATACTTATAATGATACACAGATTGCATGGTTTAAGGCAGGTTCTGCATTGAACTTTGCTGCAAAGAAATAATAGTAGCCATGCAGCTAAAAAAGTAACAGTTATGAATAAAGAATATTTAATATATAAATTAAGCGATGAGGTAAAAAACTCATGCAAGATTGATAAGGATGCATTCAAGAAGTTCAATGTGAAGCGTGGACTTCGTAATGAGGATGGCTCTGGTGTGTTGGTCGGACTGACCAATATCGGTAATGTAGTGGGTTATGAGCGCGATGCAGAAGGTAAGTTGACTCCTACAGAAGGTAAACTTTATTATCGTGGTTATGAACTTGATGACCTGGTAACTCCTCTCTTGAAGGAGAAGCGCTTCGGATTCGAGGAAGTAGCCTTCCTGCTGCTCTCGGGCCAGTTGCCTGATAAGGAGGAATTGGATGCTTTCAAGGAACTTCTGAACGATAATATGCCGCTTGATCATCGTACGATTACCCATATCATCGAGCTGGAAGGCAGCAACATCATGAACATCCTGGCCCGTTGTGTGCTCGAAATGTACACCTTCGATCCGAATCCGGATGACATCAGCCGTGACAATCTGATGCGCCAGAGTATTGAGTTGATTGCCAAGTTCCCAACCATCATTGCTTATGCATACAACATCTACCGTCACTCTGTTCAGGGTAGAAGTCTACATATTCGTCATCCTCGTGAGAATCTCTCTATTGCTGAGAACTTTCTTTATATGATGAAGCATGAGAACTATTCCGAATTGGATGCCCGTATGCTCGACCTTCTCCTGATTATCCAGGCTGAACATGGTGGTGGTAACAACTCAACCTTTACTGTACGTGTTACATCTTCCACCCGTACAGATACTTACAGCTCTATAGCTGCAGGTATAGGTAGTTTGAAGGGTCCTTTGCATGGTGGTGCCAATATCAAGGTTATCAATATGTTCCACCATCTGAAAGAAGCTATCAAGGATTGGGGTAATGTAACCGAACTTGATACTTATCTCAAGCGTATGCTCAACAAGGAGGCGTACGACAAGACAGGTCTCATCTATGGTATCGGTCATGCGGTCTATACATTGAGCGACCCACGTGCCGTAGAATTGAAGCGTCTGGCGGGTGAACTTGCCAAGGAAAAGGGTAGAGAAGACGAGTATAATTTCCTGAAGCTGATAGAGCAGGAAGGTATCAAATGTTTGCAGGAACATCGCGGAGGCAGCAAGCCTGCGTGTGCAAATCTTGATTTCTACAGTGGCTTTATCTATGAAATGATTGGTTTGCCACAGGAAATCTATACCCCGATTTTCGCCATGGCACGTATCGTAGGTTGGACTGCCCATCGTATTGAAGAACTCAATTTCGAAGGCCGTCGTATCATTCGTCCTGCCTATAAGAATATTCTTGGAGAACTTGAATATCAGCCACTTAACGAGAGATAAAATCCTCTTGATATCATAAAGGAGGGCAATGTCCATTATCGGGTGTTGCCTTTTCCTGTCTATATACAAGCAGGCTATTGTCAAGTGATGCAGTGAAGTTTTTGTTTTGACCATTAGAATTAATATACGTTAAATATTCAAAGTAGTATGTAGTAAATTTGGAGAAATGAATATTTATTCTTATCTTTGTAGCCGAAAAGTATAAAGAAAAGTATAAGTATTGAAGTTTTAACCGTCTAGTTTTAAGACAAAACAGTAAATGGATTGCATGGAAAAAGAATTTGAAGATTACTGGAATAAGCACCAGAAAAGATTAATCTTGAATGCTCCAAAAGCGCTACGCGATGAATACATCGAATCTACTAAGCTCGACAGCCCGATAGATTGGGTCTGTTTTATCCTGCCTGTGGCTTTAGGTATTGGTCTTCAGCCTGTTTTGGATATTCAGAGTGAGATTCTATCTTGGGCAGTTGTATTGCTTATTGTGGTAGTTTGTTTTGCTGTGATGCAGCTGGTAAAGCCTATGTTGCAGAAAAAGAAATCTACCATACAAGTGGTCAAGAGCATCAAAGCTTATTATTACGAAGTATACAAGAAAAATGGTTTAAAGAAATTAGAGCCTTGGAATTAATTCCAAGGCTTTTTTGTTTGTTGAAACCATTATACAATCATGAAATCACTCATCACATCATCCGATATGTAGAGACCTTCCCGTGTGAGAGAGAGTCTGCCGTTCTTTATTTTCATCAGTCCCCGGCTGATATGAGGCTGGGCTTCCTGGAGCAGTTTGTCTGCCAGTTCTTTTCCGAATTCCTGCTCCATCTTCATGAGGCTTATTCCGTCGCTTGTTCGCAAGGCGGTTGTTATCAGATCGTTGTAACGGGTGGAAATGTCGAGCTGCTCACTCTCTGAAGGCAGAATGCCATCGCCGATGCTTCGAATGTAAGTTTGGATGTTTTCGATATTCCAGCTGCGCTGCTTTCTGTTGTAGGAGTGGGCGGCTGCTCCTATGCCGATATACGGCACCTCGTGCCAGTAACTGCTGTTGTGGCGCGAACGGAACCCCGGACGGGCAAAATTGCTGATTTCATAATGTTCGTAGCCTGCCCCAGTGAGCTGGTCTATCAGCATTTCATACATCTTGCGACTGGTTTCTTCATCTATTTCACTAATCTTTCCCTGTTCCAGCATACGGTAGAGTAGGGTTCCCTCTTCGTACATCAGACTGTAGGCAGAGATGTGTTCTACATCTAGCTGTATGGCGTGCCTGATGTCGCTCATCCATTGGGATAGAGATTCTTCGGGAAATCCAAACATCAGGTCGATACTGATATTGCTGATGCCGATGTTGCGGAGCCGGGTGACGGCTTCTTCTACCTCTTCAGCGTTATGACGGCGATGCAGAAAGCGTAAACGTTCGTTGCTGAAGGTCTGTGCCCCCATGCTGATTCGGTTGACGGGAAGTTGCTTCAGCGTTTCGCAGAAGTGCTCGGTAACATCATCCGGATTGCATTCCATCGTAATCTCCATATTATCTGCCAGGGTGTAGTTTTTTCTGATAGCAGAGAATATTTGGCTGAGTTGGGAGCCGTTGAGTTGACTTGGGGTTCCGCCGCCCAGATAGATGGTTTCGATGGTGTCATCGCTTCCGAGTGCGGCTTTTGCCGGTCGCATCTGCATCTCCCGGCAGAGAGCATCAACGTAATCATCTCTCAACTTGAGAGAGGTAGTACTGTAAAAACCGCAGTAGATGCACCGGCTTTCACAAAAGGGGATATGTATGTATAGTCCTGCCATATTTCTGAACTTATTTTTCTATATATAATAAGGTGTAAAGACAAAAACATGTCTAAACAAAGTGCAAAAGTACTAATATGTTTTAAAAAACAGAAGTTTTTTGCCCAAAACTTTTGGCAATGTGCGATTTTTTTTGTACTTTAGTAGCATGAAACAGAAAAACCGAAGGTTTGACTGTGGATTGCAACTAGCAAATTTAAGTATAACCCTTAAAAATCTATAAGCGTCATGAGAGTTTATCAGACTAATGAGATTAAGAACATTGCGCTGTTGGGCAGTGCGGGTAGCGGCAAGACTACACTTGCCGAGAGTATGTTATTTGAAGCAGGCGTTATCAAGCGTAAAGGCTCTGTAGAGGCGAAAAATACGGTGAGCGACTACTTCCCAGTTGAGTTGGAATACGGCTACTCTGTGTTCCCTACAGTTTTTCATGTAGAGTGGAACAACAAGAAGCTTAACATTATAGATTGCCCAGGTAGCGATGATTTCGTAGGTGGTGCCATCACATCACTCAATGTTACCGATCAGGCAGTTATCCTTATCAATGGTCAGTATGGTCCAGAGGTAGGTACACAGAACAACTTCCGTTATACAGAGAAGTTGGGTAAACCTGTTATCTTCCTGGTAAACCAGCTCGACTCAGACAAGTGCGACTTTGATAATATCATAGCCACCATGAAGGACATTTATGGTTCTAAGTGTGTGCAGATACAATATCCTATCGAGACCGGTTCAGGCTTCAATGCTCTCATTGACGTCTTATTGATGAAAAAATATTCCTGGAAGCCTGAGGGCGGTGCTCCTATTATTGAAGATATTCCAGAAGAGGAAATGGAGAAAGCCATGGAACTTCATACGGCTCTTGTAGAGGCTGCAGCCGAGAACGATGAGGGACTGATGGAGAAGTTCTTCGAGAGCGAGAGCCTGACAGAAGATGAACTTCGCGAGGGCATCCGCAAGGGATTGGTTACCCGTAGCATCTTCCCTGTGTTCTGCGTCTGTGCAGGTAAGTCGATGGGCGTTCACCGCCTGATGGAGTTCCTGGGCAATGTGGTTCCTTTCGTAAGCGAGATGCCGAAACTGCATAATACACGTGGTGAGGAGATTACTCCAGACAGTAATGGTCCTGAGAGTGTTTACTTCTTCAAGACAGGTATGGAACCTCATATCGGCGAGGTAAGCTACTTCAAGGTGATGAGCGGCTCTATCAAGAATGGTGACGATCTGACCAATGCTGATCGTGGTTCTAAGGAGCGTATCGGACAGATTTATGCTTGCGCAGGTGCCAACCGTGTGCCTGTAGAGCAGTTGAATGCCGGTGATATCGGCTGTACCGTGAAGATGAAGGATGTAAAGACCGGCAATACCCTTAATGGTAAGGGTGCTGAATGGCGTTTCGACTTCATCAAGTATCCTAACCCTAAGTATTCACGTGCTATCAAGGCTGCCAATGTTCAGGATACAGAGAAACTGATGGCTGCACTCCTGAAGATGCGCCAGGAAGACCCTACTTGGATTGTTGATCAGAGCAAGGAATTGCGCCAGGTAATCGTAAGAGGACAGGGTGAGTTCCATCTCCGCACGCTGAAGTGGCGTCTGGAAAACAACGAAAAACTCAATGTGACTTTCGAAGAGCCACGTATTCCATATCGTGAGACTATTACCAAGAAGGCTCGTGCCGACTACCGTCATAAGAAGCAGAGTGGTGGTTCTGGTCAGTTTGGTGAGGTTCATCTCATCGTTGAACCATACGCAGAAGGTATGCCTGATCCAACATCATTTACCTTCAATGGTCAGGAATTCAAGATGAATATCAAGAGTCGCGAAGAGGTTAGTTTGCCATGGGGTGGTAAACTGGTATTCCTCAACTCTGTGGTTGGTGGTGCCATTGATGCCCGCTTCATGCCGGCTATTCTGAAGGGTGTTATGGACTGTATGGAACATGGTCCGTTGACAGGCAGTTATGCCCGCGATGTGCGCGTTATCGTTTATGATGGTAAGATGCACCCTGTAGACAGTAATGAACTTTCGTTCATGCTTGCTGCCCGCCATGCGTTCAGCGATGCCTTCAAACAGGCTGGTCCGAAGATTCTGGAGCCTATCTATGATCTGGAGGTTTATGTACCTGCTGATTTCATGGGCGATGTGATGAGTGATCTCCAGGGACGCCGTGCCCTCATCATGGGTATGGATAGTGAGGCTGGTTATCAGAAATTGAGTGCAAAGATTCCTTTGAAGGAACTTGCAAGCTATTCTATCTCTCTCAGTTCATTGACTGGTGGACGTGCTTCATTCACTACCAAGTTTGCCAGCTACGAGTTGGTTCCTTCCGACATTCAGAGCAAGCTGATTGCGGATCATGAGGCAGAATTGGAGAAAGATGCTGAATAGCAATCATATTAGGTTAGAGAAAAATCTCTCTTATATAAATTAAAATTTTATGTTGATATGACCAATATGGGGAAGTGTGCATGTGATATGTATACTTCCTCTCTTTTTTTTATGAAAAACGGATATTTGGTTTTGTATATGAAACTAAAATTATAGAAAACTGTTAAAATCCAGAAAAAGCCAATAAATAATTAACGGTTTTAAGTTAACTGATTAAGAAATTTCTTATCTTTGCCACCATGAAGAAGAAAACGATTTGGACCATAGCCATTATCATGGGCTTTTCGTTCCTTGCGCTGCTGTACTTGCAGCTCAGTTACATCCAGGAGATGGTAAACATGAAGAAGGAACAGTTTGACGAGTCGGTCAACAGAGCCCTGTATCAAGCTTCAAGAAATTTGGAGCTTAATGAAACTCTGCGCTATCTCGAAAAGAATGTCAACGAGACAGAACGTAAGGCCAATAAAGATAAGAACAAGGGAACGGCAGTTTATTCAACTTTCGAACTGAAGACAAATGCCACACATCCTGGCAATATGCCGAAGGCGATGATACTGCGTAGCGATAAGAACTCGCTGACAGAAACACAGAAGTCGCTTCAGGAAATAGTGAAGAACCGCTATGTCTATCAGAAAGCGTTGCTGGATGAAGTGGTATATTCTATCCTTTATTCGGCATCAGACAAACCGCTGAAGGAGAGAATCAACTTCAAGCAGCTGGATCAGGACCTCAAGGCTGAGATGATGAATAATGGTATCAACATACCTTATCATTTCACCGTGACTACCCAGGATGGACGAGAGGTTTACCGTTGTCCAGACTATACGGACGAGGGTGAGGAGTACAGTTATTCTCAAGTGCTATTCCGCAACGACCCTCAGTCGAAGATGGGTGTAGTAAGAGTTCATTTCCCGGATATGAACAGCTATATCTTCTCTAGTGTGCGCTTCATGATTCCTAGTGTCATCTTCACGCTGGTACTGCTGATTACCTTCATCTTTACCATTGTGGTCATCTTCAGGCAAAAGAGGTATACGGAGATCAAGAACGACTTCATCAATAACATGACCCACGAACTGAAGACTCCGATTGCCAGTATCAGTCTGGCAGCGCAGATGCTCAATGATACTTCGGTGGCAAAGAGCGAACAGATGCAGAAACATCTGGGTAACGTGATTAACGACGAATCGAAGCGCCTGCGATTCCTTGTAGAAAAGGTGTTGCAGATGAGTATGTTCGACCGTAAGAAGGCTGTGTTCAAGAAGAAAGAACTTGATCTGAATGAAATGGTTGAGAATATTGCCAATTCCTTCTCGCTCCGCGTTGAGCATACAGGTGGTAAGGTCTATACCGATATCGAAGCCATCGATTCGGGACTCTATGTTGACGAGGTGCATTTCCAGAATGTTATCTTCAATCTGATGGATAATGCCGTGAAATACCGTAAGCCGGACGAACCGCTTAACATCACGATGAAGACCTGGAATGATGAAGAGTATCTGTATCTCTCGATTACGGATACCGGTCTGGGTATGAAGAAGGAAAACCTGAAGAAGATATTCGACAAGTTCTATCGTGTACATACAGGCAATGTCCATGATGTGAAGGGATTCGGACTGGGATTGGCTTATGTCAAGAAGATAGTAGATCTTCATGATGGTGAAATCAAGGTAGACAGCGAATTGGGCAAGGGTACAACCTTTACCATCAAGTTGCCGGTGATTCACAGTTAAAAATTGCAGAAATAGAATATAAGGAATATTAATAATTTAAAAAGATAAAGATATGGAAGAGAAAATTAAAATCTTGCTTTGCGAGGACGATGAAAATTTGGGTATGTTGCTTCGCGAATATTTGCAGGCAAAGGGATTTACTACAGTTCTGTGCCCTGATGGCGAGGTAGGTTATAAGGAATTTAATAAGAACAAGTTTGATATTGCAGTACTCGACGTGATGATGCCAAAGAAGGACGGCTTCACCCTGGCACAGGAAATTCGCCAGACCAATGCCGACCTCCCTATCATCTTCCTTACTGCCAAGACATTGAAGGAAGATATCCTCGAAGGTTTCAAGATTGGTGCTGATGATTATATCACCAAGCCATTCTCTATGGAAGAGCTTGTGTTCCGTGTTGAGGCTATTCTCCGCCGCGTACGTGGCAAGAAGAGCAAGGAGTCTACCATGTATCACATCGGTGACTTTACCTTCGATACACAGAAGCAGCTTCTTACCATCGGTGAAAAGCAGACCAAGCTTACCACCAAGGAGAACGAACTTCTTGCTTTGCTCTGTGCTCATTCTAATGAGATTCTGCAGCGCGATTTTGCTCTGAAGACCATTTGGATTGATGACAATTACTTCAATGCACGCTCAATGGATGTTTACATCACCAAACTCCGCAAGCATCTGAAGGACGATCCTCAGATTGAAATCATCAATATCCATGGTAAGGGATACAAACTGATTGTTCCTAACGAGGATTAAATGTTTTAGAAATAGGGAAGAGATTCTCTAAGATATAAAAAAGGATAAGTCGATGACCGGCTTATCCTTTTTTTAATGAATATACAAATCCGGCTACTCCCGCCAGAATGAAAAAGAGGCCAGCGAAGAGCACGCTGTTTCCCGGGATGGAAAATGCAAAACTGGCAACCATCAGCAGGACGCCTAAAACAATGAAAGCCATGCCCATAGATGGTAGGGTATGGAGCAAACTAATCAGTTTCTTATTCATTTTTGCCATATTCTTTACAGTTTAGAGGTTGTTTTTGTACTATTAACAATTATTTTGTGCAAAAGTACGAAAAATATTTGGTTAATTCAAGAAAAAGTCGTAATTTTGCACCGCAATTCGTGAAAAGGCTGTGTTTTCGCACACATTTTCCGGTTTGCACGAGAATTTTTATATTAATATTTAATCATTTAAAGTAGTATGAATCAATACGAAACCGTTTTCATTTTGACTCCCGTTTTGTCTGATGAACAGATGAAGGAAACGGTCGCTAAGTTCGAGAAGGTACTCACCGATAATGGTGCTGAGATTCTGAACAA
>NZ_CDRSSE010000020.1:0-51914 GCF_977051555.1 Segatella sp. | reverse complement strand
GCACACAGAGCCGATTATTTAAAACGAGAAATAATTAACAGAATTACACGAGCCGTGTGCGGTGAAAGTCGCATGCACGGTTCTTGAAGGGGAAAGTGGGGGCAACCCCACAGACCTACTTAGAATTCTATAAAAAGAACAGATTATGAGATTATCAGAAGAACGATATATCAGCTTACTTACCGACTTTGGTTTCAAACGTATCTTTGGAACAAAGCCAAATAAAGACTTGCTCATCAACTTTCTGAATTCACTTTTCGATGGAGAGCAAGTCATTAAGGATGTCCGCTACCTCAATAGCGAACACGTTGGTGATGTTTTCGCAGAGCGCAAAGCTATCTTTGATGTGTATTGTGAAAATGAGAAAGGAGAAAAGTTCATTGTTGAGATGCAGAACGCTTTTCAGAAATATTTCAAAGACCGATCCCTCTTCTACTCTACATTTCCTATCAGAGAACAAGCTCCAAAAGGACAGGATTGGAATTTCAAGCTAGCCCATGTTTACACGGTAGCATTGCTCAATTTTGATTTTAAGGAAGAAGCTTTCGACCAAAAAGAAATCAACCACGATGTTGGCCTGCTAGACAAAAAGACATTCAAGGTCTTTAACGACAAACTTTCTTTCAAGTATATTGAGATTGCGAAATTCAACAAAAGCGAGACTGAGCTAGAAACGCTGTATGACAAATGGCTCTATGTACTCAAGAATTTACCCAAGCTTGACAAACGACCGAAAGCTTTAAAAGAAAGAATTTTCACGAAGTTGTTTGAAGAAGCAGAAATCGCAAAATTCAGTCAACAAGAGCTACGAGAATACGAGGATAGTCTTAAAGCCTATCGAGACATAAAAAATTCGATCGATACAGCGAAGGAAGAAGGCAGAGAAGAAGGCAGAAAAGAAGGCAGAGAAGAAGGTGTTGCCAAAGAAAAGTTGGCTACCGCAAAGCGTCTTCTCGGCATGGGGCTCACACAAGAGCAAGTTGCCCAAGGAGCAGGTCTTTCAATAGAAGATATAGAGAGACTTATTTAAACAATAATAAAACAAGAAAAACATCCGGTAGCATTAGTTCTATCGGATGGTTTTCTTGTTATTTAATTTTCTTAGAAAGTCTCACCATCAATACACCATGAGCTGGAATGGTTGCCTTGGTATTCTGAGCAGTAGTACCAATATCCTTATGTTTCCAAAGGTCTCTGATTACATATTCATTGGCATGAATGTTCACCTCGTTGGCAAAATAGATAGTCTGGGCTCTCCAGTTGTAGTCCAGCTTCCAAGGGAAATCAGTACGGTTCAGAAAGCAGACAGCCAGTTCTCCGTTGCTCAGAGGCTTTGCCCAGATTTCCTTCTCTCCCATATCCATGAATCGGCGTCCCTGCTCGCCCATAGGGTCCTGGTCAACAGCAATCACTTCCTTGTTGGTCAGTATCTCATGGGTATCCTTATCCATCTTGGTCAAGTCGTTGCCAGCCATCAGCGGAGCTGCCAGCATACACCACATAGAGAAATGAGTGATATACTCATCCTTGGTCATGCCGCCATTTCCCACTTCCAGCATCTCGGCATCATTCCAATGACCAGGTCCGGCATACGGATATAAATCAGCCATCTTGTCAATGACGTTGAGAACTCCTACGCCACCCCAGTCAAAGAGGCATTGGTAGCAATCTCTGATATCGGCAGTAACGCGCCACAGATGTCCGATACCCTTACCCCATTTCCAAGGTTCATGCTCGCCCCATTCGCAAATACTGAGAATCATAGGTCTTCCCGACTCCTTGATTGCATCGCTCATAGTAGCATAAGCAGCTTGCGCATTCTGTCCCTCATCAGAGCACCAGTCATACTTCAAGTAATCTACACCCCATTTGGCATACATCAAAGCATCCTGAAACTGATGACCACGGCTGCCAGGGCGACCTTGACAGGTGTAGCTTCCGGCACAGGAATAAAGTCCGAACTTCAAGCCTTTGCTATGAATATAATCAGCCAGGTATTTCATTCCGTGAGGAAAGCGGTCTGGATCTGCCTGGATGAAGCCAAGCGAGTCGCGTTCTACCTGCCAGCAGTCATCAATAACAACATACTGGTATCCCGCATCCTTCATACCAGTCTCCACCATTTTATCCGCCATATCCATAATCAGCTTTTCGCTGACATTACAACCAAACTTATTCCAAGAGTTCCATCCCATAGGAGGAGTTTGAGCCTGGGCCAGATAAGCAGAATCAGAAACTTCCTTTGGCTTACCAAAGAACATCTGTGCCTTAGAAGGCTGCGCCACAGCAATCGCTAATAACGCAGCCAATAAATACTGAAACTTCAAAATAATAAAAATTAATAACCTTATACCTAAATCAACTTTGTACCATTAAACTTCACTTGATAAGGCCATTGTGCCAATGGCAACTGAGCCAAACTCCAGTGCCCATCCTTTGGACCAGCAGTAACTACAAGCCACAAATGAGCCAATTGCTCGTTTTTAGGCAACTCAAATGAAACTGAAGCATTACGATTGTCAAAGTCTGCTGTTCCAACTTCACCATAGATAGACTTACCCGACTCTGTTACACCAACAAAGCCAAAACGGTAACTACCACACCACCACCAACCACAAGTGTAATTAGGATCACCCATGATATTGTTGAAATTCACAGATACTATTGAACCAGTGGTTGGAACTTCCAACTTCAAAGCATTAAAACCATAGTTTTCTGGACAGTGGCTTGGATCTACCTGTAACCAACCATCACCTATCTCATTCATATACTCTTTAGCACTTGGAAAAGAGTTAGCATACTTACGGGTTACATCACGCACACGGTCATAATCAAAGTTTACCAAGCGAGCATAACAATCATACATCTCATCAAGGAACTGCTGTTGAGATGTTCCTGTCACATTCTGGTATACCACAACTGGATCCTGGTACTCTTGAGCAGCCTTCCAAAGCTTCGCCATAATATCTTTTCCATGCTTCTGACTCCAATACTCTAATACATATGGAGAATGATAGATATTATCGCCATGCAAGAAAGCTTTGTGAGTCAATCCCTTGAAAGCATCCCAATGGTAAGTTTCATCATCTATCCAGTTTGGATTAATCTGCCAAAGCATCCATTGTGAAGTCATCTCATAGATACCACCAAACGTACTATCAAATCCATGTGCTCCATCAGCCTGCAATTGCAACTGGAAGCTATGTCCTAACTCATGGGCAACTGTATTGAGTTTTGGATCTTTCAGTCGATTAGGAGCTGCCCAAAAAGCTCCAATGGTATTATCATAAGTACCACCATACGCAGTGCCATCCAAAGAATACTGAAGCATCACCATCATGCGATACTTGTCAGCCTTAGAACCTTCTGTATGGAAGCCAAGGTCATCACGATAGAACTTATAAAATTTCTCCAACTGAGTTTTGAGATTATCCAAGTCAACACTCATATCAGTACCTTCTAAAGAAGGTGGAGATGCTAAGTCCTTACCAAATCCGCTCTCCCAAAAAATGGCGAGATTTTCAGTATAAGCGGCACGATTATAACAATACTGGAAGGTATCATTACGCCAATCCTGACCAGAGAATTCTCTTGGACGATACAATGATTTGCCATCAGGGATAGGATAAGTTACTGTATAAGGGTCGTGCTCGGTATAATCAGTACATGAAGCCATGCCCAAGAGCAAAGCCAAAGCCCCCAATATATATTTATTTTTTCTCATAAGTATTCGTTTTAATATATTGTTTTTATCGGGAAGGTTCTTTGGCTAACCACAAGAAACCTTCCCTTTTTATCTCTTTACTCATAAGGAGCTCCATCTATCAAATTAGAGCGACGTAACTCATAACGAGGAACAGGCATCCAATAATGCGCCCCAGCAGGAGCCTCACCATTAAATATACGATTGGCTACAACATTACCAGTCTGATACTCCTTGTGTCCATCTCTGTATTTGTAAATGATTACTCCCGTAACAGGCTTACTATAGCACTCTTCCATCTTCTTCCAACGGCGAAGATCAAACCAATGCTGACCTTCAAATACGAGTTCTATCTGGCGCTCGTAATAATAAGCATCCCAAGCTTGCTCTGTATTTGCAGCAGTGGCAGCAGGAAGAAGGGCACGTGTACGCACCTTATTGATATAAGTCATCGCCTCATCGATATTGCCCAACTGGATTTCGCACTCCGCATAGTTGAGATAAATCTCAGCCAAACGAATGAAGAACCAAGGCGTAACATGCTGGGTTGTGCCGTAGTTGTCGTATGAAGGATCCAAGAACTTACGCATAGAATAACCAGTATTGCTGGCATTCCACCACGATTCACCCTGATTACTATCCTTACCAGTTACAACACCATCCTCAGCCGGAATGAAGGTTTCCACTTCACGGGCAGAGTTGCCATATCCCCATTTATCACCATCTAAGATAAATGCTGCATTGAAACGGATTTCACGACCACCCCATGGATAAGAGGTATAACGGTCTTGCAGAACAGGCTTGGTACCATCAGCCATTTGGAACTTATCTACTATTTCCTGGCTAGGGTCAAAGTTTCCCCAACCTTCAAAACCATTTCCACTGCCACAAGGAGCTTGGAATATATAAGAATTATTCTCTCCTGCACCATATTTTGGATCAAAGAGTTTCTCAAAGATAACCTCAGGATTTGTTGGGTCCAAGAACAAGGCACCATATTCCTCACTGTTACTTACCGATTTAAGAGAATATACTCCCAAATCCATGACTGCCTTAGCTGCATCAGCTGCAGCTTGCCATTTTTCACGTGAAGGAGTACCGAAGAGAGGACTTGCCTTATAGAGCAGAATTCTTGACTTCAAAGCCAAGGCAGCTCCCTTGGTTGCACGGCCCAACTCTGAATCATCATATTTTTCGGGTAATAGAGTTGCTGCCTCATCCAAATCCTTACAGATAAAATCTGCAACCTCATCCATATCTGCACGCTTCAACTCAAATTTGTCATTGAGTTGGAAAGTCTTGTCAACCAATGGTACACGACCATAGAGGCTATAGAGCAAATGATAGTTCCAAGCACGAAGGAAGAGTGCCTGTCCTTTTTGGCAATTGCGCTCCGCCTCATCACCAGGCACATTATCAATTTTCTCCAACATAAGGTTCAAGCTCTTGATATAGCCATAAATTGTGCCCCAAGCATCATAACTGGTCTTATCCCAACCAAAGCTATAGGTATCACAGTTAAGAAGACCTGCAGTCACCGTCTCAGAACCATAAAGGTGCTTTTGGAACACTTCTTCAGTATAATTTGAATAACGAGTACCCTTCATGTTTTCTGCCTCAAGGTTGGCATACTGAGCATTCAGATAAATCTTTGACAGAGCCAAATCCCCCCACACAGCATCGTCGGAGTAGCTATTGAGCGGGCTCTGATCAAGTAAGCCGTCGTCACAACTAGTCGTGAGCGAAAGCGTCATTGCTGCGAAAGCAATCGACATAATATATTTTGTTCTCATTGTATGATCATTTATTTGTTAGAATGTGACGTTTGTACCTATGGTAACCATGCGTTGCAATGGATATCCAAGAATACCATTAGAGTTGATCAAGTAGCCATCGTCATTGTAAGAAGAACCGATTTCCGGATCACAAACCTTCATCTTATCAATAGTGAAGAGGTTGTTTCCATTGATATATACACGGAACTTCTCGATACCGATCTTTTGAGTGATACTCTTAGGTATGGTATAGCCCAATTCGATAGACTTCAAGCGAAGGAAGGCTGCATTACGTAACCACCAGTCGGAAGCTACACCATTCCAAGTGTCCCCATATGTCTGCTTGATAAAGGCCTTTGGCCATCGAGCTTTCATATTTTCCTCAGGGGTATTATCTGCACGCCAACGTCCCTCATAGAAGTCTGTAATCATATTCATGGTTGGCTGAACAAGTTGCACAGCTTCAGCTTGACCTTGGAAGAAAACATTCAGGTCGATACCCTTCCAACTACCATTCAATGTCAATCCGTATAGGATTTTAGGTGTAGCCGACTTATTGATTCGAACAGCGTCATCCCATGTAATTTTACCATCGCCATTGGTATCCTGGTAAATCAGGTCTCCAGGCTTGGCATTATCTAGGTGAGGAGTGTTATCCACCTGCTCCTGAGTCTGATAGATGCCCAAAGCATGATAAAGTATAAGTCCATCAATAGGATGGTTGGTTGTACGCTGCCAGTCTGGGGTACTAGCTGCCTCATCCATATATTTCACCTTATTTTCGGCATAAGTAAAGTTACCAGTAACACTCCACTCGAAATCACCCTTGCGATCACGATAGGTAGCCACAAGTTCGATACCAGAGTTATTCACCTTGCCCAAGTTTTCATCTGGCAATACTAATCCAGAATATGATGGAATAGAAGCATTGCGTCTAATCAAGATATCACGACGGCGAGACTGGAACCAGTCGATATCCAATGAGAATTTGTTATTAAGGAATGTAGAGCTAATACCTAAGTTGAGCGTATTGGCAGTTTCCCAAGTTACCAATGGATTGGCTGTTCGTGTCAGATAGAATCCTTTGTTAATGGATCCTTTCTCTCCTGCTCCGAAGTAAGCACCAGTTTGTGTAAACTGATAAGTTGAAAGGTACTGATACTTAGAGATATTATCATTACCCATCTGTCCCCAAGAACCACGAATCTTCAAGAAATCCACTACATTCTTCAATGGTTTGAAGAATGGCTCGTCAGAAATAACCCAACCTGCAGAGAATGAAGGGAATGTACCCCAACGATGACCTGGAGCAAAATTCATGGAACCATCCACACGTACCGTAGCCTCGAAAAGATACTTATCCATATAAGAATAATTTATACGTCCGAAGTAATTCATACGAGTGGTAAGGTCAGAATATCCACCATTATCCTTATCAGCAGGCACGTCACTACCAGCAAAAATATCCATCAACTTATTTGAGAGGAAGTTTGTACGATAAGCATTTATGGTGTGATACTTATACTTACTCTGCTCATAAGCCACGAAAGCCCCCACCTTATGCTTTTCAGCAAAGGTTCGGTTATAACCCAAGCGACCGTTTAATGTAATAGTATAGTAGTAAGAACTCCAATCGTTCAGACTTATTTTACTAGTATCATTACGGCGATTGTTATACTCTTGCTTGGCATTATCGTATTCGTAGAGATCGTAAGGCTGATTTATTTGTTTACCATTCTGCTGAGTATAGTCTAAGCCAGCATATCCCTCCACATACAGACCTTTAGTAATCAAGTCAAGGTCAACATGCAACTTTGGCTTAGCATTAAAGATCAAATTCTTGGAGTTGTTGGAACCAGGAGCACTCGACACCATGACTGCAGCATTATTAGTCAGTCCATCATAACCCGTACGTGGAAGTCCATTAGGGAAATAAGGTGCACTACCAGGGAAGGTACTCATCAAATAAGTAAAGAGATAAGGGGTGGAATAAACACCACGCTTACGCTCCTCCTGACGGAAATTCAAGTCAAGACTTAGCTTTACTCTCTTATTCAGCTTTGCATCCAAATTAGAAGCAAACTGATACTGCTTATAACCATGATCAGAATTCTTATAAATAGCATTCTGATTCATATACTGGGTTGAGAGATAGTAGTTTACCTTGTCTGAACCACCTGAGATAGAGAGGCTATGTTCTGTTTTGGTTGTCCAATCCTTTGCCACTTCGCCCCACCAGTCTGTATTTGGATAGTTGACAGGATCATCACCTGTACGATAATGTTCCAAAGCCTCAGGAGAATAAGTAAGACCGGCCTGACCATGACGGTCGTCTGCATCATACTCATTCACGTAGGTAGCATACTGATATGAGTTAAGCATCTTAGGAATACGGGTAGGCTGAGTGAAAGTAAGACTACCATTATATTGTACTCGTGTACGTCCACTGCTACCACGCTTTGTTGTTACAAGAATAACACCATTAGCCGCACGTGCACCATAAATAGCGGCAGAAGCATCCTTCAGCACAGAAATACTCTCAATATCTTCAGGATTCAAACGGCTAAAGCTACGACCAGCAACACCATCCACGACTATCAGCGGTGAGGTATCACCCAGAGTTCCCTTACCACGTATGAGAATAGAAGCCTCATCGGCACCTGGTTCACCACTACGGTTGTTGGCTATGATACCAGCAGTTTTTCCAGCCAAAGTATTAGCCACATTTGTAGCTGCCACTTTCTGGAGATCGTCACCCGAAATCTGGGAAACAGAGCCAGTAAGAGTTGCTTTCTTCTGAGTACCATAACCAACGACTACAAGCTCATCCAAGAGTTTATTGTCTGCCTGAAGTATAATCTTACCACCTTTAGCAGTAGTAACGCTCTTATATCCAATATAGGATATAACTACAGGAACCTTGCCACCTTTTTTTAATTGTAGAACATAGTTACCATCTAAGTTAGTAACTGTTCCATTAGAAGATCCCTGTTCTACTACACTGGCACCTATAATAGGTTCTCCCTGTTCATCAACAACCACACCCTTAATGGTGGTACCATTCTGCTGAACAACTTGCACAGAAAGGTTAGATGAGGTCTCACTTGCAGCTAGAGTAGGTAATGCCCCCCCACATGCAAGGACCAAACACGCGATAGCTTTTACATAAGCTTGGCTATGTACAAAGCCTGAAATGTTTTGTGTCTGTCTCATTTCTTTTGTTTGTTAGGTTTATAATTGTTTTTTTAAAATTTCGATTGCAAAGTAACAGAATATTTATCATATCATGCCACAAAATCGTCTAAAAAAGTGAAAATATCGTCCAAATCTAGTATATTAGACGATATTTTCGTCTTTTAGCCTATATTACTATTCAGAAATTGCCTTTTCTATTTTTGGGGTTATTGTTTCATCGCCTTCTTCAGCTTTCCCACAGCGGCATGGATCATGTCGTGGGTTCCACTTCCGTCGGTTACGTATTTCTGAACCATTCTGCCATAGCTGATGGCTTCCTTGAGTTCTGCACAGGTGTTATCATCTGGCCAACCGGCACGGCGAAGCAGACCGGAGAGTTCTCGGAGGTCTTCCATCTCGGCAAGGTTGCCAGGACGCATCGTATTGATGGCACGGTTCAGGATGGCAGTAGTGCCTTCCAGTTCATCCTGGGTAACCTTCTTCTTACCCTTTGCCACCAGCTCCTGTGCCTGAGCCATCACCTTCTGCATGCGCTCATAGCCGAATGGTGCCCATGGCGCATACTCCGGAACCTTCTGAGAGAGGGCATTCCACTTCTCCTGATCAGCCTTGCGCTCTGCGGCAAGATTCAGGAGAGAATTCAGTTCGGTGAAATCTATCTTCACCTTCTTGCTCTTATTGCTCTTGGCATCGGTTAGGTTGATGCGGTAGTAGTGGGTGCTGTTGGCGTTGCGATAATAGTCTGGCTGGAATTCCTTGCCATCCAGTTTCAGGGTAAGGAGATTGGCTCCTGC
This sequence comes from Segatella sp., assembly GCF_977051555.1. Classification (NCBI taxonomy): domain Bacteria; kingdom Pseudomonadati; phylum Bacteroidota; class Bacteroidia; order Bacteroidales; family Prevotellaceae; genus Segatella; species Segatella sp. Next base: position 42,447 of record NZ_CDRSSE010000020.1, on the reverse strand, counting down.
TCCTGTAGTCACGCCGTTTGATTCACCCACAGTAATCTTGCTCAATCGGGAGTCGATGTTCAGCGTAGCCTGGTTCCAAGTCTGTGCCCCCGTACCTGCCATTACCAGCGGTCCGTACATCAGGGTTCCTACCCAGGATGTCTTCAGCGGAGTGCCATCCAGACTTGCCACATCGCTCGAAAGCTTGTCGGCACCATATTCGATATGCTTGCTGAATGGCATGTCGATTTCTACGACATCGCCCACCTTCCAGTGCTTCTGCTCCAGTTCTACATAGGTGCTAGGCTGATAGCTCTTTGCCACTTCCTTGCCGTTCACCTTGATGGAGAAACCTTGCGTAGCCCAGTATGGCACACGGAGTTTCAGGGTGAAATCGCCCTCGCCTTCCGTAATCCTGATGGCTGAATGCTGTGCCGGCCACAGGCAATCCTGCTTGATGGTCACGCCCTTCTCCTTCCAGTGGAGAGTGGTTGGCATATAGAGACCTACCCAGAGGGTATGATCGTTGGCAAAATAAGCCGACTGCTGGTACTTGGTATGGTTTTCAGAACCTGTACCGCCACAGCAGGTGCTCTGAGGAGTCTCGTTGCCGAATGGCTTGGTAGCATTCAATCCTACTGCATACTGATAGCAGGTCTGATACTGGTCCGGATTGAGCGAACCGATAATCTGATTGTACAGCGTGCGCTCGATATAATCGAGATACTGCGCTTTATCAGGGTTATAACAGTTCAAATCCTTGCTCAGCTTGACGAGGTTATACGCACAGCAGGTTTCGTTGATATCCGGATAAGCCTCCGATTCGCCTTCCTGCAGTCCGTTGGTTGCCATACTCAGAATCTGTGTGTATGGCTGACGGAACATCTCTCCGTTACCTACACCACCCATCGCATACATGTATCTGCCCTGCACCAGACTCCAGAAGTTCTGTGCCAGATTGTAATAGTATGGCTTCTGATTACTCTTATAACTGCGCAACGCTCCGATAATCATCGGAATATGCTGGTTGGCATGGCGGGTACGGATGTCGTCGATGTTCTTGCTCAGCGGATCATAGAACTTAGGCGCATCGAAACAGTTGGCAGCCTCGAGGAGCTTCGCCTTTTCATCCGGATTGGAAACCATCTCAGAAAGACGGGAGAGCGATTCGCTCATACCTCCCACCTCACCGGCGATGTACATGTCCCACATCTCGTAGCGGTTGCCCGGCTTGGCTCTGCGCTCATCCTGGGTGCCGTCCTGCTTCACGTGAGTGCGGTAGTGCATGCGGTTCCATACCCAGAGTCCCATATCCTTGGCAATAAGGAGTGCCTTATCGCAGATTTCCTTATCGTCAAAGTAGGTGGCGATGTCTATCAGACCGGCAAGCTGCTTGTGTACGCTGTAATAAGGTGCCCAAACCCATTCGGAGTTATTGTAGGCACGATACATCTCGATAAGAGCACAATGCTGAGCCGGAATGGCGTTGATATAGCCGTAACCATACTGTTCTGGATGCTTCTTATACTCATCAAAAGCAGCCCAGGTTCCCTTCATCTCTCTGAGTTCAGCCTCAGGAGCGAAATCACGAGCCTCCCAGTTGCGCTTCAGATCCTTATTATATACAAAGGTCATCTCCTGATACTGTCGCAACTCATTCACCATACGGGTGATGTTCTTGCGGAGGATAGCCTTCTGCTCAGGATTGGTTGCCACAGCGTATGCCTGTGCGATTGCCGACATATAATGACCAGAGCCATGTCCCTTGAGTTTGGTATCCGGCGAATCCCAGCCATCGCTCTTGGTATAACCCTCCGTGCTCAACCCATAGGTATCACGATAGTTGTAGAGTTGCTGGGTAACATCCCAGGAACAGATTTCACGGATAGCCTCATCGCGGTTGTGGGTAAGTCGGTTGTCACCATCTATGCTCACATCAGCGAGCGAGAAGGTATGAGCCACTTCCTTTTCAGGAGTCTGATAGCCTCCAGCCACCACCTTGATTTGTGCCTTGACAGGATATCCATTGTCGGTTGTCTCGTCACCAATCACAAAACCACCTATCTCATATTGGCTTCCGGCAGGATGCTTCTGCACATCAGCCTCAGCCTGCTCATCAGCAAGCGGAGAGTTAGCCCAGCGTACCTGGCGATACTCTGAATAACCATCGGAATAGGTTACCCACACGAGATTAGGAAGTCGGGGAACTGTGCCCACCGGACAATCCACTGATATGGCACCCACCTTAGAGATGGAGCGATAAACCGTGGCTGCAGTTGTCATTCCCGGCAAACAAGCTACTCCTATTAATAATGTGAACTGCTTTGAATTCATACTGCTAGGTTTAAAATTGATACGTTTTTGTTTCTGCTTGCAAAATAACAGAAAAAAACAACGAAGTCCTAAAATTATCGTACACAAAGATACAATTATCGTCTAACAGGGGGCTTTTGATACGATATTTTCATCATTTTGGACTTTCTTTGCATTACATAAACAATTCTATTCGTAAATTTGCAGCAGAAATAAAAACTTGTGGTAATCCGGTAATATAGGCATTGCCATCAAGCGAACAACAAAACGGACAAAACAACAATAAACCTAGAAAGTTATGGTAAAGAAACTCTTTTTCATCGCCACCTTATTATATATAGGGGCAACAGTATCGGCAGAGAACTATCTGGTAAAATCACCAGATGGTAAAATCGTGGCAGAACTCAACACCAACAAGAATCTCTCTCTTCAATTTAAATACAACGGCTCCATTCTTTTACAGGAGTCTTCAATAGGTGTAACGCTGAACGATGGAATGGACATGGGTAAGAACCCGAAGGTAGCAAGCCACAAGCTTAGCAACCATAAGGAGAGCATCCATGCCCCATTCTATCGTCAGCAAAACTTTGAAACAGGTTATCAGGAACTGAATCTGAAACTGAAGAACGGTTTCGGCATCATCCTGAGAGCTTACGATGAGGGAGTGGCTTACCGATTCTACACCCAGCGAAAGGGCAAGACCATCATCCTGAATGAAACCGCCGCCTACAAGTTTGGCAAGGACAAAAAGGCATGGTTGCCTTATACCACGACTCCCGAAAAGCCATTTGCCATGGCTTTCCAGAATATCTATCACGAAACACGGCTCGATACCGCTAAGCAGGATTTAGCCTTTCTGCCAGCTACCGTAGATTGCGGCAAGGCAAAGGTTACCATCCTGGAGAGCGACTTGGAGAAGTATCCGGGCATGTGGCTGAAGGCTAACAGCAGCGAACAGGATAAAGAGAAGGGAATCCTGAGAGCCGCCTTCGCTCCCTACCCTAAGGAGATGGCTTACTACCCTTGGCGACACATGACCCACGTAAAGAGTACCTGCGATTATATCGCTACCAGCACCGGCAAGCGCAATTATCCTTGGCGCATCTTCGCCATCACAGAGCACGATACACAGATGCCAACCAACAACCTGGTGTATGCACTCGCTGCTCCCAACAAGATTGGAGATACTTCCTGGATCAAACCGGGAAAGGTGGCTTGGGACTGGTGGAACGACTGGAATCTGAAAGGTGTGGATTTCAAGGCGGGCATCAATTTTGAAACTTACAAATATTACATCGATTTTGCTCATAATCACGGTTTGGAATACATCGTCCTTGACGAAGGATGGTACAACTCGAAAGAGGGAAGCATTCTGAAACCGATAGACGATATCCAGTTGCCTAAGCTCATAGAATATGGTAAGAGCAAGGGCGTGGACATCGTACTCTGGGCTGTGTTCAACGTGATGGACGAGAACCTGGAAACCATCTGCAAGACCTATGCTGATATGGGCATCAAGGGATTCAAGGTGGATTTCATGGACCGCGACGACCAGACAGCCATCGAAATGGTGGAACGTCTGGCTGCCTGCACCGCCAAGCATCATCTCATCCTCGACCTGCACGGTATCTACAAGCCACACGGTCTGAACCGCACCTACCCTAACATCCTCAACTACGAGAGTGTCTTCGGTATGGAAGAAAGCCGCTGGACAGAGGCTAAGAACGATATGCCGCTCTACGACGTTACCTTCCCATACATCCGAATGATGGCAGGACAGGTGGATTTCACACCGGGAGCGATGAGAAACGGAACCCGCGATAACTGGAAGGCAATCTACACCAAACCGATTTCGATGGGTACCCGATGCCACCAGGCTGCCTGCTACCTCGTGCAGGACAGTCCGTTTACAATGCTTGCCGACACTCCTACCAACTATGAGGCGGATGAGCCATATACCCGATATATCGCTTCATTGCCTGTAGTCTTCGACAAGACCATCGTGCCACAAGGCGAAATCGGAAAGTATATCGTTACCGCCCGAAAGAAGGGCAACGACTGGTATGTAGGCGGTCAGAGCAACTGGGATGAGCGCACGCTCACCCTGAAATTTGATTTCCTCACAGATGGCGATTACGAGGCAATCGTACTGAAAGACGGCATCAATGCCAACCATGATGCCGAGGATTATAAGATAGAGAAATCCGTCATCAATCAGAAATCAGAATTGAAGTTCCATCTTGCTTCAGGCGGTGGATTCGTTATTAAACTTATTAAGAAATAAATATTTAGAAAAGATGTTCATATGGTTAGTAAAAATATAATTGTAACATTGTTGATAACTGCGGCAGTGCCTGAGACAGGTGCTGCCGCAGCTGCCTACAACACTCCGGGAGCAGGCAACCCTATCCTGCCTGGTTACTTTGCCGACCCAACCATCAAGAAGTTTGGTGATACCTATTATATATATGCTACTACTGACGGTAGCGGAGCCGGTTTCGGACCGGCACAGCTCTGGTGCAGCAAGGATTTCAAAAACTGGACCCTGATGCCGATGAACTGGCCGGACAGCCACTGGATATGGGCACCGGACGTGATGAAGAACGAAGCCGATGGCAAGTATTACTATCTCTACTGCCAGCCTTGCAAACTCCATCTGGGTGTGGGCGATACACCTCGCGGTCCTTGGAAGAACGTGCTGGGCGAGAGCGAAGCCGTGCTCGTACCGGATAGATTCGTAAAGAATGCCATCACTCTAGATGGTCAGACCTTCCGCGATGATGACGGCTCGGTCTATATGTATTGGGGCACCTGGGGCATCTACAAAGGCTTCGGTTGCGGAGCAGGTAAGCTGAATCCTGATATGAAATCGTTCAGCGAAACCAAGCTCATCCCGAACACCGAAGTTACTCACTTCTTCGAGGCGCCATTCGTATTCAAGCGCAATGGCATCTACTACTTCCTCTACTCCTGCGAGCATTGCGAGGATGCCAGCTACCGCGTAGATTACGCCACAGCCAAGAGTCCGCTCGGTCCTTACACCTACCACGGCACTATCCTCAAGACCAATGCCGACGGAAGCGTTCACGGTCCGGGACACAACAGCGTGCTGCAGGAAGGCGACAACTACTACATCGTATATCATCGCCACGACAATCCGCATTCCAACCGTGGATTCCATCGTCAGGTGGCAATCGATAAACTCGAATTCAATGCAGACGGTACCATCAAGGAGGTCATTCCAACCCACGAAGGTCTCGATCTAAAACCGGAGATGAAGGTAGCAAAGAACCTCGCCTTCGGTGCCAAGGTTACCGCCTCTTCCTACTACGACAACGATTTCCGTCCGGAATATGCGGTTGATAACAACAACGGCACACTCTGGCGCCCTCGCACCACCGGACCAGCTTGGATCCAGATAGACCTGGGCAAGAAGCAGAGCATCAAGAGCATCTGGACTCAGTTTGAATACGGAACACAATTCTATCAGTATCTCATCGAGACATCGAATGATGGCAAGCACTGGCAGACCTTCTCTGACAAGCGACAGAACCGTCTGGCCGGTTCGCCGATGGTAGATTTCGGAAATGCCAAGGCACAGTACATCCGCCTCACCTATACCGGCGGACAGAAAAACGGTTTTGGTGGTGCCATCTGGAACATCAAGGTTTACGGTTCCGTAGAAGATTCTGCCCCACAGCAGTGGCTAGGCCTGACTGCAGCCGATTTCGATGGTACAACCTGGCATAACAACGAGGGAATGCTCGCCGGCAAGTTCTCGCTCCTTCAGGGCACCGCCCTCAGAGAGCGTATGGCTGGCAAAGATGCCGTTACCCTGCAACCGGGCGCCCAGCTGGTGATGACTCATCCGCAGCTCGGCAAGACACGCAAGCATACCCTCACCGCCCAGGCTTTCGACAACGGAAGCTGGCATCAGATAGATGAAAACGATCCTCGTCTGAATCTTTCTGAAGGAAAACTGGAAATTAGTGCAGGCGAAAAACAATTTACCCTCACCAATCTCCGTTATTATAACTGGGAACAGGAGGCTGCAGAAAAGGCTTTCGATGCCCAGAGCAACATCGTACGTGAGGCAGTAGCCGACAAGAACAGTCAGGGACTGGTGGTAGATATCAGAGCTGACTACTACAACGAGGGCGATACCGTGCCTTACATCAAGAACGGCAGTCCGCTGGATGTCCATCTCAAGGGCGAGTTTGAGACGCAACACGATACAGCAGCCATCATCAAGACCATAGAGGGCAAGAAGGCATTCGCCTTTACCGGCAAGGAGAGTTACAGAAGCAACTTCATGCTCCCTGCCACCATCCGCGACAACGCTCCATACACCATCGGGGCATGGATTCTGAATCCGGAGATTGCCGAGAATGAATGCGTAGCCGATTTCACCTCTTCGCACGATGAACTGGAGAAGCTGATGCTGGTAAACGGCACCGAACCACGCTGCGGTGTGATGAATCACTATGGATGGTACGAGGATGCCGGCTACAAGGAGATGAAGACCCTAGAAGGCAAGTGGCAGCACGTATATGTCTGCTTCGATGGCAGAATCGAAAGCATCTACATCAACGACAAGCTCATCAGTCAGAAGGATATCCAGCTCCTCGTCAAGCCATCGCAGTTTATGCTTCTGGGCAAGAATGCCGAAGAGGCATGGCCTTTCTCAGGCTATCTGCACTCATTGAAACTCTGGGATGAATACATTCCTTACAAAAAATAAACAAAATAAACTAGCAATACATGAAAAAGATTTTGATGACATCAGCCTTGGCAGCATTGGCATTGATGCCTGCCTCGGCACAAAAGGTAAACAAGAGCTCGGGTGGTTATCCTATCACTCCGGTGCCTTTCACATCAGTAAAGGTTTGGAACAATACGTTCTGGGGACAGCGTATTGAAACCTCTCGCAAGGTGACTATACCTTTGGCTTTCAGCAAATGCGAGTCGGAGGGAAGATACAAGAACTTTGAGCGCGCTGCTCATCCAAGCGACACCTATGATGTGGGCAAACTGATGCCCTACAGCTTCGACGACACCGACCCATACAAAACGATTGAAGGTGCCAGCTACGTGCTGCAAACTTATCCAGACAAGAAACTCAAGGCGTATATCGATAGCGTGCTCGATATCATTGCTCCGGCTCAGGAAGCTGACGGATATCTCTATACCGCACGTACACAGAATCCGAAGCATCCTCATTTCTGGGCTGGCGACAAGCGCTGGAGCATGGAGGAGGATCTGAGCCACGAACTTTACAACCTTGGACACATGGTAGAAGGTGCCGTAGCTCACTGGCAGGCTACTGGCAGCCGCAAGTTCCTCGATATCGCCATCCGCTATGCCGACTGCGTGGTTCGCGAGGTAGGTCCTAATCCAGGACAGGCTTGCGTGGTACCGGGACATCAGATTGCCGAAATGGCACTCTGTAAGCTCTATCTCGCTACCGGCAACAAGAAATATCTCGACGAGGCAAAGTTCTTCCTCGACTATCGCGGTAAGACAAAAATTCAAACAGAATATTCACAGAGCCACAAACCTGTATTGGAGCAGGATGAGGCTGTAGGCCATGCCGTACGTGCCACCTATATGTATGCAGGTATGGCAGATGTAGCAGCCCTCACCGGTGATACTGCCTATATCCACGCCATCGACCGTATCTGGGACAACATCGTGAGCAAGAAGCTCTACATCACCGGAGGAATCGGAGCCACCAACAACGGCGAGGCTTTCGGCATGAACTACGAGCTGCCTAATATGAGCGCCTACTGCGAAACCTGCGCAGCTATCGGCAATGTTTATGTCAACTACCGTCTCTTTCTTCTCCATGGCGAGAGTAAGTATTACGATGTATTGGAGCGCACCCTCTACAATGGTCTCATCAGTGGTGTGAGCATGGACGGCGGCGGCTTCTTCTACCCTAACCCATTGGAGAGTATGGGTCAGCACCAGCGTCAGGCTTGGTTCGGCTGTGCCTGCTGCCCTAGCAACATCTGCCGCTTCCTGCCATCCCTCCCGGGCTATGTATATGCCGTAAAGGATAAGAATGTATATGTCAACCTCTTCCTCAGCAACTCTTCTTCTCTGAAGGTAGCCGGCAAGAAGGTTTCCCTGAGCCAGGATACACAGTACCCTTGGAACGGAGATATCGCCATCAAGGTGGATGACAACAAGGCTGGTCAGTTCGGTATGAAGATCCGCATCCCTGGATGGGTGAAGGGTCAGCCTGTTCCATCTGACCTTTACTACTACAGCGACGGCAAGCGTCTGGGCTATACCATCACCGTAAACGGAAAGAAGGTAGAGGCTAAGGTAACAGAGGATGGCTATTATACCATCAACCGCAAGTGGAAGAAGGGCGATGTGGTTCGCGTTCACTTCGACATGGAGGCACGCACCGTACGTGCCAACAACAAGGTAGAGGCTGACCGTGGCTGCATCAGCATCGAGCGTGGTCCTATCGTATATTGTGCAGAGTGGCCAGACAACCAGGGCTTCGACATCATGAGCATCCTGGAAAACCGCGAACCTCAGTTTGCTGAGGGCAAGCTCTCTTACGATGGCTTCATCGACCCTAAATATAAGAATGTACTGACACTCTACAAGGGTCAGAACATGGAGACCCTGACCGAGAACGTGCAGACCCTCGCCTACGACAAGAGTGGCAAGCTGAGCACCAAGGATCAGACCCTGACCCTCATCCCATACTTCGCCTGGGCTCATCGTGGCAACGGCAACATGAAGGTATGGTTGCCACAGGATGTCAAGGCGGCAAAGCCATCAGCTCCTGCAACTCTCGCAGCTCAGGCTAAGGTAGAATTCTCTTCTCCAGTGCCAGCCAAGAGCAGTATCACCGACGGACTGGTTCCTGCCGATGAGAACGACCGTTCTATCCCATACATCCACTGGTGGCCTAAGAAGAACACCACAGAGTGGATTACCTACACCTTCCCTGAGAGCAAGGAGATCAAGACCAGCACCGTATATTGGTACGACGACCAGCCATGGGGCGGTTGCAAAGTGCCAGACAGCTGGAAGCTCTACTATCAGGACGAGGCAGGCAACTGGAAGGAAGTTTCAGGAGCCGATGCTTATCCATGCAAGCGTGGTGTAGCCTGCATCGTGAATTTCGATCCAGTGAAGACCAAGGCTGTAAAGCTCGAGTTGAAGCAGCCAGAAACCCACTCCTGCGGTTTGTTTGAGTGGAGCGTGAAATAATAAGACTTATTTTTGAATATTTTTCTTTCAAGAATTGCCATATTGCCATATCTGCCAGTAATCTATCTGATTACAAAGCTGTTATGGATATGGCAATTCTTTATTTTTAGGGGTTATCTGCCATATATTGCCATGAACAATCTTTATTCATAACTTCGCCATCGATGCGGAAGAAATTACGTCCCGACGTAGCATCTGATACATCGCGACGTAACAACAACTGCGTCACGACGCAGCATCAGATACGTCGCGACGAAAATGAGGGTACTAATTCTCACAATGGCAACATATGGCAATTCCCGGCGCTTTTCCGAGAATTACCATACGTACTTTTACGCTGAGTATCAACCATTTACACATACAATATGGCAATTAAAACAACGCATTCAAACTTTTTTTATTTTTTCTTCACCAGTCTAATGACATACCCAGACCAAAGGCACCATACGGCAAGTATTCCCATCACGAAGATAAATATATATGTAGCAATACTACCTATGAAGATTCTACCGCTATGAGCCTCCAGAGCCACATTCCATAACGACATAGGCAGCTGGTCCATATAAGCGGGTTGTGGCGCAAAGTCGGTTCCTTCATTATACTCAGCAATGACAGGCGTATCTGAGAAATCCTGACTCATACCTGCTATCGCCTTATTCCCGAAAGGTGCGCCAGTTTTCTTTAGAGCAGATTTCCCGGAAAAATAATCAACGGTTGTTCCCTTTACTCTATCCCAAACAAAGAGACCACTAAACGAACCGCAATACCATTTGCCATCATTGTTTTGCTGAAGGACATTCAATCCCATAACACTGACTGGTGGAGTATTGGAGATGGACTCCAACTTTCCTGTCTGGAAATTCACGGAAAAGAAACCATCCGAAGTTGACAAGAGCCAGTCACCGAACTTTTCATCATAACGCACCACACGGAGTTTGTCATTCCAAGGGTTCTTGCTATGAAGCGTTGTTCCAGGGATAGACGGCATCTTGTTTAACACCAAGGCTATCATCACCGGTGGACGAAGACACCAACCTGTCAAGGCTATCAACAAAGTAAGTATGATGGTGTATCTGCCTAATTTGTCATGCCATTGTAGCGAAGAACGAAGTAACCTCTTCTGTTTAGGCTTTAACCAGAAGATAAAACCTGTGATGCAGAGCAATACCAGGATTATAGCAATGCCATCTACGATGAGTTTGCCAATACTGCCAAACAACTCTCCACTGTGAAGCAGCCATACCGTGCGAAAGACGGTTACTTTCCCGTCATACTCCTTTGGCATAGGCAGCTCTATCCGACGAAAGTTATGATAAGGTGGCAAGGAAACGTAAGCATAGGAACGGCTGAGAACCAAAAGCGTATCTCCATGAGCAGTAATGTCGCTCAACTTCTCTTCTTTCTCTGTCGGAAGAGTCACGCTTTTCCATATTTGATGATTTCCCAACCGGTAAAGTGCAAAAGGAGATACTGACCAGACCGAGCCGTCATCCGTCCTAATAACATTTCTTATCTGCCGGCAGTCCGCCCCTGTTGGCATCCCCTGATTAAAGTCCTTGAATGTGGATGCTGTAGAATCCGTTTGCCAGATTCCCCCGTTTCCATACAGCAATACAGCATCATCCAAAGCAAGCGTTCCCCTCAGCAAACCGCCATTCCAATTCTTGAATTCATAGCGACTTGGCAGATATTTCCTGCTCACGTCCACATCCTTGATAAGCGAACGATGATTGAGCAAAATACCCGACACACAGAACATCAGCATGAAAAAACTCATGATGATACCTAACCATTTATGTTGTTTTCTCCAACTTATTTTCTTATTTAGTATATTCATAATCATTATTATTATCTTGAATGAGGCTGCAAAGGTACATATTTCTAAGAAGATGTGCAATACCTAAAAATAATGAAAATGAGGATATAATTACAGCCATTGGCATTTAGAGTTTGGTTAGCATGTTTAAAGTAAGAATCCATAAAACGCTCATTTTAAGCTATTCAGAATGTTTAGGCTGATTTTTTCCTTAAAAAATTTGGTAATTTCAAATTTTCGCCTTATCTTTGCACCCAATATCAGAAAATTCTCGGGGTTGACTGGATTTGACGGCGAGATGAAATGGTACGTAAGCATGCGGAGGCTCGTTGGCTACCTCCTAAATCCTAGTGAACAAAAAATTAATTGGCGAAAATAACTACGCTCTCGCTGCCTAGTCGAAGTATAGTAAACTAGCTTTATTCCAGCACAGGGTGCTGGAACGAGACATCGCTCAACGGATGTTGTTCCGAATCTTGTTGATCAAGCGGTGCAGGTAAATCGGAAATAGTTCATGTACGCCTCGTTGCATGGATGAAATTTTAGAGGATAAGGGTATGATTGGTGGTCCAGGTCCTGTCATGCCTCGAAAACCGAAGGCTGGAATAAGCATGTAGAAAGCGTATGGTTTCCTTGTGCGGACGAGGGTTCGATTCCCTCCAGCTCCACCCTATTTGATAGAAACAAAAAAACTCGCAGATTCTTCTTTAGAATTTGCGAGTTTTTATTTTATACTTATTGTTTTCTCAAGCTTTCACGATATTTCAGAGGTGACATGTGCAGATGCTCTCTTACATATTTACCGAAGAATGAGGTATTGGAGAAGCCCAGTATACCTGAAATTTCCTTGATAGTTTTCGTCGTGGAACGGAGATAATAGGTGATATCAGCAAGCGTATACTCAGTAATCCACTCGATGGCAGTCTTGCCGGAATGGCGCTTGCAGATGATGGAGAGATATTTTGGTGTGATGCAAAGCTGCTGCGCAAAATACTCAACCGGCTGATGCTTGATTTCGCTCTGCTGCAACATCTCCAGGAACTTATCAAAGAAATCGCTGGCACTGGTTCCCAACGTTTCTTTCGGAAGATCTGTCAGCAAAAGATTGCTCACAGCAAGAAGGGCACTCTTCAGGAGCGTCTCTACAATCTCACGGCGATAAGGTTTCCACGAACTGCGGTCGTTGAACTTCGGATCCAGACAGAGGCGCACCAAGTCGGTAAACTTAGAATAGAACACCATATCCACCTCGTTCATCTTCAACACCGAAACCTTGCTCACATACATGGCACGGTTCCATACCGAGATATGAGAACGAAGGATACTAAGCAAGCCATGATTGCTGACACACATGGCTGTACACGCAAAATCGCCCGACACCTCTTTGATGTCGAGAATAGAGTTAGGCGGACTGATAAATATATCGCCCTTCTCCACGGTGAATTCCCGTCCGTTGAGTTCAGCTCTCAGGCTGCCTCTCTGACAGGATGCAATCATGTTCATCTGGAACCTCATAGGGTCGGGGTTCTGCAACACCTTGACATTATCTATAATCAAGATGTCCTCATCCAGATAGCTCGCACTGATTTCTGCACTCTGTGCGAACTCACCTTCTTCGATACGCTGCCTGACGTCCTTCTGTTCTTTCATTAATATGTTTTTTAAAAATTCTTCACTCTTCAATATTCACTCTTCACTATCAAAAAGCCTCTCTGTATTTGTTTTCGTCCTTATCCTCCAACATAGAGAGATAACTCTGGTAGCGGCTAGCTGCAATATAATGTTCCTCAACCGCCTTGATTACCGCACACCCCGGTTCGTGGGTATGTGTACAATCAGAGAACTTACAATCCTGAGAGAACTTGAAGATTTCCTTAAAATAGCTGGTCAGCTCTTCCTTTTCGATATCAAAGGTACCAAAGCCCTTGATGCCCGGAGTATCAATGAGATATCCGCCTTCCGGCAGTTCCAGCATCTCACTGAAGGTTGTGGTATGCATTCCGCTATTATGCGCCTCGCTGATTTCTGCGGTACGCTGCTCTGCATCAGGAATGAGCTGGTTGATGAGGGTTGACTTTCCTACCCCGCTGTTGCCGCTCAACAAAGATTTCTTATCCTTGATAAGAGGTCGCAACAGTTCAACTCCTTCACCTGTAGCTGCCGACAATTCGATACATTTGTATCCGATGGTCTCATAGAGCGTGCACATCATCTTCTCGTAATGCAATTCTTCTTCTGAAAGTATATCACTTTTATTGAAAATGATGATAACAGGCACTCTGTAGGCCTCAGCGCCAGCCAGGAATCGGTCGATGAAGGTAGTAGATGTCTGCGGATAATTCACCGTTACCACAAGCAGCGCCTGGTCTACATTAGCAGCCAGAATATGACTCTGCTTACTGAGGTTAGGTGATTTACGAATGATATAGTTTTGGCGGTCTTCGATAGAAGAGATAAATGCCGTACCCTCCTGATTGGTAATAAGCTGCACATAATCGCCTACAGCCACAGGATTTGTGCTGCGGATGCCCTTCAATCTGAAATTGCCCTTGATTTTACTTTCAATCAGCTGGCCATCGTCTGTCTTGACGGTGTACCAGCTGCCTGTATTTTTAATAACGAGTCCTCTCATTATCACTTATTAAATAATGTAAGTCCAGAATGATTTAGACTGTCATGATTTCCTTCTCCTTCTCGTCCATCAGGTTTTCGAGCTGCTTGATGTACTTGTCGTGGAGTTTCTGCAAATCATTCTCAGCATCCTTCTCCAAGTCTTCAGAAAGTCCATCCTTGATAGCTTTCTTCAACTTTTCCTTGATTTCCTGGCGCACGTTGCGCACCTCAATCTTAGCACGCTCAGCAATCTTGTTACACTGCTTTACGAGTTCCTTACGGCGCTCACCTGTTGGCTGAGGAATACCCAGACGTACGATTTCGCCATTGTTCTCAGGAGTGATACCTACACCACTATCCATGATAGCCTTTTCGATATCCTTGATAGCCTTTTTGTCCCAAGGGCGGATAGCGATAGTACGGGCATCAGGGGTTGTAACTGTAGCTACCTGGTTCAGAGGAACCATACTGCCATAACTATTTACGCGCACACCATCGAGGATGGCAACATTAGCACGACCAGCACGAACATGAGAGAGTTCCTCTGCGAGATACATTGCTGCCATCTCCATACGCTCTGCTGCAGAATTCAAAGTTTCTTTTACGTCTATCATAATTATTTCAATTTATAATTTACAATTTATAATTTTTAGGGCTTTCCTGTTATACGACGTAGTCCCTATTAACTATTAACTCTTAACTATCAACTATTAAGTATCCCCACTCTTTTGAGTTCTTCGCCCACATAGTTGGTCAGTTCTACAAACTGCTGGATGGTTAGCTGTTCAGGACGCTTGGTCATGATGTCGGTGGTGTAGAAATCCTCACGTGGTGTTACACCCGGGAACATCTGCTTGAGGCTTACACGGAGCATCTTGCGACGCTGGTTGAAGACGGTCTTTACCAGACGCTTAAACAGTTTTTCATCACAGCCAAGGTCAGTCACCTTGTTACGAGTCATACGGATTACCGCACTCTTCACCTTTGGTGGCGGATTGAACACATTCTCATCTACCGTAAAGAGATATTCCACATCATACCATGCCTGGATGAGCACACTGAGGATACCATAGGCTTTGTTGCCTGGTTCTGATGCCATACGCAATGCCACCTCACGCTGGATCATTCCGGTACAGCAAGGAATGAGATCCTTGTAATCGAGCATCTTGAAGAATATCTGCGATGAGATATCGTATGGATAATTACCTGTCAGCACAAACTGCTTTCCATCGAATATCTGGTTCAAATCCATTCTCAGGAAGTCTTCACCGATGATATTATCCTTGAGTGTCGGGAAATTCTCATGAAGATACGCCACCGACTCCGAGTCGATTTCCACCGCCTTGACGGGTCTTGGTTTCTCTACGAGATATTGGGTAAGAACGCCCATACCTGGTCCGATTTCGAGAACAGGTATATCCGGGCAGGCATCCACCGTATCGGCGATGCGCTTTGCTATATTGAGGTCGGTCAAGAAGTGCTGACCGAGATTCTTCTTAGGCTTTACAGCTTTCATATCTTATCTTTATATTATATATTTTGCAAAAATACGATTATTTTTTGAGAATCCACACGAAGTATGCGATTTTTTTCATCTTTTTGGGTAAAAAAGGGAAAGAGCCACCTGTTTCTTTAAAAAAAGGCTATACTTTTAGCCATAAATGGCGCCCAAGCGTTTATTTATGCTAAAAATATGCAGATTCGAACGATATTGTCAATAAAAGTATTATCTTTGCATCTAATTATGGATATAAAGAAGATAGCAAACAACATATGGAAGGTGGCTTTGTCGCTCATTCTGGGTGGCGCCATCCTTTATTGGATGTATCGCGGATTCAACTTCAAGCAAGTAGAGGATGTTCTGCTTCACAAGATGAGTTGGACCTGGATGCTGCTGTCGTTCCCCTTTGGCATCTCTGCCCAGGTGTTCAGAGGATGGAGATGGAAACAGTCGCTGGAGCCATTAGGTGAAAAGGCACGCTCCAGTATCAGCATCTACTCCATCTTCCTCTCCTATGCTCTGAGTCTTGTGATTCCCCGTGCGGGTGAGTTTGCCAGATGCGGCGTATTGAAGAAATGGGATGATGTTTCGTTTCCGAAAGCCCTGGGTACCGTTGTTACAGAAAGAGCCATCGATTCACTCCTCGTGCTGCTGATTACAGCGCTGGTCTTTGTGATGCAGATTCCAGTATTCCTCAATTTCTTTGAGAAAACAGGTACGAGCATGGACAGTTTACTCTGCCAGTTTACAGCCACAGGTTACATCGTGACTGCTATCTGTGGCATAGCAGTACTCATCCTGGCTCACTATCTGCTCAAGCGACTCGCTATATATAATAAGGTGAAAGCAACGCTGGGAGGACTCTGGCAAGGTATCATCTCGCTGAAAGGTGTCAGGAATGTACCGCTCTACATCGCCCTTACCCTGGGCATCTGGTTGAGCTATTTCTTCCACTACTATCTCACCTTCCAATGTTTCGAAGCGACCTCCCATCTCAATCTGATGTGCGGTCTGGTGACATTCATCGTGGGCAGCATTGCGGTCATCGTACCAACTCCCAACGGAGCCGGACCTTGGCATTTTGCCGTTAAGACTATGCTCATTCTCTATGGCATTCAGGCAAACGATGCCCTCTTCTTCGTTCTCATCGTACACTCCGTGCAAACCCTGCTTGTAGTCCTTTTGGGAATCTATGCCTGGATAGCACTGGCGTTTACCGGAAAAGTGAAGAGTAAAGAGTGAGGAGTGAAGAATCCTCTTGCTTTAGGGCGTATGCCCAACTTAACATTTAACATTGAACATTTAACATTAAAATAAAAATATTATGGCTGACATTAAGAATTTGAACCCAGTTGAAATCTGGCGTAACTTTGACAAGTTAACACAAGTTCCACGTCCATCAGGACATTTGGAAAAGATTCAGGCTTATTTGCTCGAATGGGCAAAGGAAGCTGGTGTAGAGGCATTCAAAGACCCAGCAGGCAACATCGTGATGCGCAAACCTGCTACTCCAGGTATGGAGAACCGCAAAGGCGTTATTATGCAGGCGCACATGGACATGGTTCCTCAGAAGGCACCAGACAGCAAGCATAATTTCGAAACAGACCCTATCGAAACCATCATCGATGGCGACTGGGTACGTGCTAATCATACAACACTCGGTAGCGACGACGGACTTGGCGTAGCTACCATCATGGCGGTAATGGAATCAAAAGATTTGCAGCACGGTCCTATCGAGGGCTTGATTACCGCCGACGAAGAGACAGGCATGTATGGTGCCAACGATCTCCCAGCTGGTGAACTGAACGGCGACATTCTCTTAAACTTCGATACCGAGGTTTGGGGCGAGTTCGTTATCGGTAGCGCTGGCGGTATCGACATCACAGCAACTCTCGATTATAAAGAGGTAGAAACCGACAAGGAAGATGCTGCCGTCAAGGTAACCCTCAAGGGATTGAAGGGCGGTCACTCCGGTATCGAGATCAACGAGGGTAGAGCGAATGCCAACAAGTGCATGGTTCGTGTCGTGCGTGAAGCTATTTCAGAACTCGATGCCCGTCTGGCTTCATGGCAGGGTGGCAACATGCGCAATGCCATCCCATTCCAGGCTGAGGTTGTTCTGACCCTGCCTAAGGAGAACATTGAAGCTTTGAATGACCTGGTAGCCGACTGGAAGGACGAAATCTGTGATGAGTTCGAAGGCATTGAAACAACTGAGAACATCGAGTTCTTCACCGAGAATGTAGAGACTCCTAAGATGCAGGTTCCTGCCGAAATCCAGGATAACCTTGTAGATGCAATCTACGCTTGCCACGATGGCGTATTGCGTATGGCTCCATCTATGCCTGAGATTGTAGAGACCTCTTCAAACCTCGCAATCGTTGAGATTGGTGACGGCAAGGCTGCCATCAAGATTCTGGCCCGTTCTAGCCACGAATACTACAAGATGTATCTTGCCACAATGGTAGAAAGCTGTTTCAACATGGCAGGCATGAAGGTTGAATTCAGCGGCAGCTATATGGGATGGAACCCTAACCCTAAGAGCGACATTCTGGAACACGTATTGAAGGTTTACAAAGAGCAGAACGGCACAGACGGTAAGGTACAGGCTGTTCACGCAGGTCTGGAGTGCTCTATCATCCTGAGCAAGTATCCTAACCTCGATGTCGTATCATTCGGTCCTACCCTTCTTAGCCCTCACACAGCCAATGAGCGTTGCCAGATCAGTTGCGTAGCTCCTTTCTGGAACCTCGTTAAACAGCTTCTGACAGAGATTCCTGCAAAGTAAAAAATGGGGAACGAAATTACAAAAAGATTAAAAAAGAAAGCCGAGAGTGAAAATTCTCGGCTTTTTTGTTCCAGTTTTCAAAAGAAATCATTACCTTTGCAGTCGATTTCGCAAGTCTTGTAAAATCTCTGTAGCAGATCATACAAATTCACTTGCATAAGTTTCATTAAAATAACACAAAAATGGACGATTATCACGCGGAGAACAATAATGAATTGTAAGGCGTGGAGATTCAGCAACGACGAAGCCTTTCAGTAGGCCGTACCCAAGCGCTAGTCTCCATACCCCAAACTTTTATTATGTGGAGATTAGCAAACTATGAAGACTTATTGGAATATAGACAAGAATCTGACTGTACTCAATGAGTGGCAGCCAAACTGCTGGATACAAGTAACATGTCCAACTGATGAAGACCAGCGCTTGCTGGAAGAAGAATTCAAGATCCCTGATTATTTCCTCTCGGATATCAGCGATACCGATGAGCGTGCCCGCTACGAATATGACGACGGCTGGATGCTCATCATCCTCCGTATCCCTTATGTCAAGGAAATACGCAGCCGTACACCATACACCACCGTGCCTCTGGGTATCATCCATAAGCGCGATGTTACCATCACCGTATGCTATTATGAAACCAACATGATGATTGATTTCGTAAGCTACCAGCAGAAGCGCAGCGAGGGGTTCACCGACTATGTAGACATGACCTTCCGCCTCTTCCTTTCATCAGCGGTATGGTATCTGAAGCGATTGAAACAGATCAATTCGCTCATAGAAAAGGCAAAACGAAACCTCGATCATGGTGTGAACAATGAGAGTCTGATTGGCCTGAGCCGCCTGCAGGACTCCCTTACCTACTTTATCACCTCTATCCGGGGCAACGAGAACCTCCTGTCTAAACTGAAGTTCAAGCTGCAAGTGGACGAACTTGATGCCGACCTCATCGAAGACGTAAACATCGAGATGACACAGGCACGCGAAACCACAAGCATCTACTCCGACATTCTGGAGTCGACGATGGATACCTATTCGAGCATCATCAACAACAACATGAATACCACGATGCGTACCCTGACCAGTATCAGTATCGTCATGATGTTGCCTACGCTGATTTCCTCATTGTTCGGTATGAACTTAATCAACGGTATGGAAGACAGCCATTACGGATTTGCCATCGCTCTGGTTATCTCCGTACTCGTTTCCGCACTTTCATGGGGCTTCCTCAGATACAAGCGTCTGCTCTAAGCATGCACCACTCTGATAAGCATTAAGTAGCCCAAAAGAGCACATAAAACGATGATTAGCAAGAAAAAGACAATTATAAATACAAAAAAAATTAAAAAATCGAATATCATGGCATGATATTCGATTTTTTTTTTTAAGTTTGCAACTTATTAATAATATAATTTTGTATGGGGCCGAATTGCGGATAAGCAACTACCGGCCCAAGAAACTCGAATCATAAACTAAACAAAGTGACATGATGGACTCTCAAGAAAAAGCTCTGTTGCAGCAGAGCACCCTGGAAGACCCTGCCAAGAAGGCTTATGCCACCAAGCAGGAAGTGCTCGAAAGAGTAAAGGAAATCGCTCATAGCAGCGAAAATCCAAACAAGGAGGAACTCGACCTACTCAAGACTACTTTCTACAAGATTCATCTCGCAGAAAGAGACGCACAGATGAAAGAGTATCTCGCAAAAGGCGGTGACCCAGAGAAGTATATCCTTCTACCGGATGACACAGAAGAAGCCTTCAAGGCTGAGATGCAACTCATCAAGGAGAAAAGAGCCAAGATCTTCCTGGCACAAGAAGAAGAAAAACAAGATAATCTCCGCAAAAAAGAGGAAATTATCGAAAAGATAAAGGCCATGACCACCTCACCGGAGGAGGCCAACAAATCATATCAGGACTTCAAGGTCTTGCAGCAGGAATGGAAGGAAATCAAGAACATCCCTGCAGACAAGGCAAACGAGGTATGGAAGAACTACCAGCTCTATGTAGAGCAGTTCTACGACATGCTCAAGTTGAACAGCGAAGCCCGCGAATATGATTTCAAGAAGAATCTTGAAGCCAAGACCAAACTCTGCGAGGCTGCAGAGAAACTCAATGAGGAAGAGGATGTTATTTCTGCTTTCCACCAGCTTCAGGACCTCCACCAGCAATATCGCGAAATCGGTCCTGTTGCCAAGGAGTTGAGAGAACAGATTTGGGAGCGTTTCAAGGCTGCCAGCACTGTTATCAACAAGAAACACCAGCAGCACTTCGAAGACCTGCGTGCCAAGGAAGAGGAAAACCTTGCCAAAAAGACTGCCCTCTGCGAAAAAGTAGAGACAGCCAATCAAGGAGAATATAAGACTGCCAAGGACTGGGAGAAAGTTACTCAGGAAATCATTGAGATTCAGAAAGAGTGGCGCACTATCGGTTTTGCCCCTCAGAAAATGAACGTCAAGATTTTCGAGCGTTTCCGCATCGCCAACGATGAATTCTTCAACAAGAAGGCTGAATTCTTCAAAGGATTGAAAGATACCTACTCTACCAATCTCGAAAAGAAACAGCAACTCGTAAACAAGGCAAAGGAACTGGCTGACAGTACTGACTGGAAGAAGACTGGCGACAAACTCATCGCTCTCCAGAAAGAATGGAAGAAGGTGGGTACCGTACCTCATAAACAAGGCGAATTGCTCTGGAAGGAATTCCTGGATACCTGCAACAAGTTCTTTGAAGCCCGCAACAAGCAGAATGCCGGTTCACGCAGCGAGGAACATGCCAATCTGGACAAGAAACGCAACATTATTGCCCAGCTCAAGGAACTTGTTGTTGCAGAGATTACAGACAACGATTTCCAGAAGATGCTCAAAGATCTTACCAAGCAATACAGCGCAATCGGACACGTTCCTTTCAAGGAGAAAGACAAGATCTACAAAGAGTATCATGAGGCTATTGATGCAGCCTACGAGAAGCTTCACGCCACCAATGCAAAGCGCCACTTCGACAACTTCAAGAACAACTTGAAGAATGTTGCCAAGGAAGGCGGCAATGCACTCGGCAATGAGCGTGGCAAACTCTTGCGCCGCTACGACCAGTTGCGCAATGAGATTACAACTTACGAGAACAACCTCGGTTTCTTCAATACAGCCAGCAAGAAAGGTAACAGTCTGGTAGAAGAAATGAATCGTAAGATTGAGAAACTCAAGGCTGACCTCGAAATGGTAAAGCAGAAAATCAAGGCTATTGATGCCGAGAAGAAATAAAAACAATAAACCCCAGGGCGAAAGCTCTGGGGGTTATTGTTATACATATTCAGTAAAACAGAATTCCTATAAACAAAAAAAACATCTTTCATTACTGAAAGATGCCTTACCGTATGAGTTGGGATACCCGGACTCGAACCAGGAATGACAGGACCAGAATCTGTAGTGTTACCATTACACCATATCCCAAACTTTAAATAGAACTTTTTGATTGTTGGGATACCCGGACTCGAACCAGGAATGACAGGACCAGAATCTGTAGTGTTACCATTACACCATATCCCAATATCAGCAAACGAGATGTTCATTTCTCAATTGCGAGTGCAAAGGTACTAGTTTTTTTTGAACCTACAAAATTTTTCGGCACTTTTTTCTAAAAAAAACGCAATTTCTTTAATTTTCCGCATTTTTTTTGCCTTTTAAGTCGATTTTCCATTATAATAATGTATCTTTGCAGAAAAATAGAGAATATAAATTAAGTAAGAAAGAAAAGATAAATGAACACAGTTAAACAACTCGTAGAGACTATTAAAGAAGGTATACAAGAAAAGAAAGGTCAAGACATCGTTATCGCCGACCTGACAGAAATCGACGGAAGCATTGCCAAGTACTTCATCATCTGCCAGGGAGGAAGCCCTACTCAGGTTGAAGCTATTGCAGGTTCTGTGGGCGACATTGTGCGCAAGAATCTGAAAGAAAAACCTGTAAATGTGGCTGGTCTCGGCAACGACCAGTGGGTGGCAATGGACTTTGTTGACGTATTGGTGCACATTTTCCTTCCGGAAGTACGCGCTTATTACGACCTCGAACATTTATGGGAGGATGCAAAACTCACCCATGTACCTAATCTCGACTAATCAGTCTCTCTCCCATCCCACATGATGGAACAGACATTGTTTTTCGACTAAAAGTTATACATATAAAAATGGAACAAAGCAATAATATGAAGCCTCGTGGCAATGGCGGACCAAAGATGCCACGATTTAATATGACCTGGCTTTTCACCATCTGCCTCATCACCATGATCATCCTCTTCTTTACAGGAGGAGGCGATGCGATTGGAGGCAGCGCTGCCAAGGAAGCCACATACACCCAGTTCAAACAGTATGTAGACAAAGGCTATGTGCTCAGTGTTGTGGCAAATAAAACAGAAAGCACCCTCAAGATATACATCAACCCGAAATATACGCGCGATGTATACAATATGCCGGCAAAGTCTGTAGGTCCTAACCCATACGTAAAAGTACAGTTCGGTTCGGTTGACGAAGTGGAACGCTATGCCAACCAGATGTTGAAAGAAAAGAAGATTCGCTCTTTCAGCTACGACAACCAGAAGGATAACGACTTCTTAAGCACGCTCTTCAATCTGGCACCTCTGCTCTTCTTCGTATTCTTCATCCTTTGGATGTCTGGAAGATTCAGCGGCGGTATGGGCAGCGGCGGTATGGGCGGCGGCATCTTCAGTGTTGGCAAAAGCAAAGCAAAGATGTACGAAAAGGGAAATGCCATCGGCATCACCTTTAAGGATGTTGCCGGACAGGAAGGTGCCAAGCAGGAAGTAAAGGAAATTGTAGACTTCCTGAAAAACCCACAGAAATATACCGACTTGGGTGGTAAGATTCCAAAGGGAGCCCTTCTCGTAGGCCCTCCGGGAACAGGTAAGACCCTCCTGGCTAAGGCTGTTGCCGGTGAGGCTGGCGTACCTTTCTTCTCCATGAGCGGTTCCGACTTCGTTGAAATGTTCGTGGGTGTAGGAGCCTCACGTGTACGCGACCTTTTCCGTCAGGCTAAAGAGAAATCACCTTGTATCATCTTTATCGATGAAATTGATGCTGTAGGCCGTGCCCGCAGCAAGAACCCAGCCATGGGTGGTAATGATGAGCGCGAGAACACCTTGAACGCCCTCCTTACAGAGATGGATGGTTTCGGTACCAACAGTGGTGTCATCATCCTTGCAGCTACCAACCGTGTAGACATGCTCGACAGCGCCTTGCTCCGTGCCGGACGTTTCGACCGCGAAATTCATGTAGATCTCCCTGGTTTGAACGAACGTAAGGCTATCTTCCTGGTACATCTCAAACCTATCAAGATAGACGAAACTGTAGATGTAGATCTCCTGGCACGCCAGACTCCAGGTTTCTCGGGTGCAGATATTGCCAACGTTTGTAACGAGGCAGCCCTCATTGCTGCACGCCACGACAAGAAGGCTGTTTGCAAACAGGATTTCCTCGACGCAGTAGACCGTATTGTAGGCGGTTTGGAGAAGAAGACCAAAGTGATGACTGCCGACGAGAAACGTAGCATCGCCCTCCACGAAGCTGGTCACGCCACCATCTCATGGTTCTGCCAGTATGCCAACCCTCTCATCAAGGTTACCATCGTGCCTCGTGGTCAGGCTCTCGGTGCTGCATGGTATCTGCCAGAAGAGCGCCAGATAACCACCAAGGAGCAGATGCTCGACGAGATGTGTTCATTGATGGGTGGACGTGCTGCAGAAGAACTCTTCACCGGTCATATTTCATCAGGCGCCATGAACGACCTGGAGCGTGCCACAAAGAGTGCTTACGGTATGGTAGCTTATCTCGGTATGAGCAAGACGTTGCCAAACATCTGCTTCTACAACCGGAACGAATATTCATTCCAGCGTCCGTACTCTGAGGCTACAGCTCGCGAGATAGATCAGGAAGTTCTGAAGATTGTCAACGAACAGTATACCCGTGCCAAGAACATTCTGATGGAGCACAAGGAAGGCCACAATGCCTTAGCCGAACTTCTGATCAAGAAAGAGGTAATTATGGCAGAAGACGTAGAGCATATCTTTGGCAAACGCCCTTGGTTGAGCCGTTCGCAGGAAATCATGGAAGACGAACAGCCAAAGATTGACGATGATGCTGTAAAGGAACTTCCTGAAGTTCAGGCTGCCATCAAGGAGCATGAAGAGAACCAGAAGAAGAATGCTGATTCTGATGAGACTTCCAAGAAGGATGAAGGTTCGGAAGAAAACAAGAACGAATAAAACAAACCGATATGACTGACAAACAGAAGAATCTAGTGATAAGATCCATCACAGGCGTATTTTTCGTAGTGTGCATGGTATCTTGCTTTCTCAATCCCAGGGCAATGGTTATCCTGTTCGCCCTCATTACCGGATTGAGCATCTGGGAGTATTGCGGATTAGTTAACCAGAAGGAGAATGTTACGGTAAACCGTTTCATCAGCACCGTGGCGGGTGTTTACTTCTTCCTTGCCGTGGCTGGTTTCCGTATGGGCATCGTGGGCAATTTCGTGGTTTTCGTACCTTATCTGCTCACCATCCTCTATCTCTTCATCAGCGAACTGTATACGGGCAACAAGGATGCCATCAATGATTGGGCTTACACCATGCTCTCTCAGTTGTACATCGCCTTGCCTTTCTCGATGATCAACGTATTGAGTTTCGAGACATCAGCTTTCGATGGTCAGATACATTACGACATGCTGTTGCCTTTGAGCATTTTCATTTTCCTCTGGACCAATGATACCGGTGCCTATTGCAGCGGTTCGCTTTTCGGCAAGCATAAGCTCTTTCCTCGCATCAGCCCAGCCAAGAGTTGGGAAGGCAGCATAGGTGGAGGCATATTCGTACTGATAGCAGCAGGCATCATCGGCTATATCGCCAACGATGGCGAAGCCCACCGCCTCAGCATTCTCAGTTGGGAAGGTTTAGGTCTGGTTGTGGTATTCTTCGGAACATGGGGCGATCTGGTAGAGAGCCTCTTCAAACGTACCCTCGGAGTAAAGGATAGCGGCAACATTCTGCCAGGACATGGAGGCATGCTCGACCGCTTCGACTCTTCACTCATGGCGATACCGGCAGCAGTAATCTATCTCTACACCATCCAGTTGTTTGGATAATACATCTTTTATGAGATAAAGGTCGAACCTATAGTTTGACCAAGCACAAAGAAAGGCAGGGATTCCGCAAAGAACCCCTGCCTTTCTTTTTCATATCACCATAAAAAAAACGCAAGTAGCTTCGGTGGCTCTCGCAAGTATCTGCGATGGGCTATGCAAGTACTTGCGATAGGCCACGAAAGTACTTGCAATAAACTATGCTGTTATCTGTTATATTTCTTCAGTGCCTGCTTCACCATTTTGCCCCATGGTTTGATGAGATCATCTGTCCAGTTGCCGGTAGCCTTGGCACGTGGCAAAAGCATGGAACAGGTTTCATCCTTATCCGAAACCGACCAGTTTACCCAACTCACCTTGTTTTTCTCCATGACATCAAGCCATTTCTGATACTCATCAGGAGCCAGCGGCCCATTACCCGAAGCCTCCATACCAGCACATTCTGATACAAAGACCGGCAAACCGCTCTTCACGGCAGCCTCCAGTTTATCACGCAGACAATCTTTATGGGTGGCTGCATAGAAATGAAGGGTATACATCACATTCGCTACACCCTCGATAGGACTCTTTGCCACGATATCAATATCCTGGTCCCAATGCGGACAGCCCATTAGGATGATATTATCCGGATCATACTTTCTGATTTCCGTGATGATGGTTTTAGCGTATACCTTCAAGTCTTCCCACTTATCCTCTACAGGTTCGTTGTAGAGTTCGTAAAGCACATGAGGATATTTACCATACTTCTGCGCCATCTTTCCGAAGAAGGCCTTAGCCTCGGCTGTATGCATCTTGTGTGCATGCCAGTCGATAATCACGTAGGTATCATTCTTGATGGCAGCATCTATCACCTGGGTAATGCATTTCAGAGCAAAGTCTGGATTTTCCAGATAGTTGTCGTCTATCTGAATTCCCATGGCTGCTCTGATGATGTTGGCATGCCAGTCTTGCACAAGCCATTTCACCGCTTTTTTGTTGTAGAACCGAGGCCAGATGTTGTGCCATCCCAGACTCACGCCTCTCAACACTACAGGGTTACCACTTTGGTCGCAAATCTGCGCACCTTTTACCTGCAACTGTCCCCATTGCTTTACAGGGTTTGCTGCATACACTTGTGCCATACAAAAGAGGGCACAAATGAGACTCATTAGTTTTTTCATTTTTTTAGGGTTTAAATTAAATATATATTTTTGGGTTTGTTTTTTAGGATAGCCAATAATCCTACATAGGTAGCAGATTACAAATCTGCCTTAGTCAGCAGTTCTGCAGCGGATTGATATCCGCCACAGAACTGAAAGAGATTGCTTTTTATCAAAACATTTCACCTTTTTCCTGTTCTTCTTCAAAGCGTTCACCCTTCTGGGCTTCCTGCGCCTCATACTGTGCCTGGGCTGCACGCTGCTGAGCCTCACGTGCCTTAGCCTCAGCCGCCAGTCGGGCTTTTTCTGCTCTTATTCTTGCCAGTTCAGCCTCTTCTTCTGCCCGTTTCTGCGCCGCCAAAGCTTCCTCTTCGGCACGTTTCTTAGCAGCCTCGGCTTCAGCTATCGCCTTCTGTCGCGCACGCTCTGCAGCCTCAGCAGCAGCTTTGGCTTCAGCTTCAGCACGCTCACGAGCCATACGGAGAAGCATTTCCCTACGCTTAACCAGAAGATCAAACATGATACCCGCAGCCTCATCCGGCGCAACCTTATCGCCTAACAGAGTTCGAACTTCCTGATATTCTGCCAACATCTTATCCCTGCCAGGTTCTCCCGAAAGAATCTGATAAAGTTCGTTGGCAATACCATCAACAGAAAAGCGGTCAGCAAGCATCTCCGGCACAATCTCCTTATTGACGATAAGATTCACCAGCGAGATAAACTTCACTTTGATGATATGCTTGAAACCGAAACGGATGAGATGAGGTACAGGCGTTTCATAACATACCACCTGAGGCACATCGAAAAGAGCCGTCTCTAAAGTTGCAGTACCACTGGTAACAAGAGCTGCCGTAGCATGCGACAAGAGCGGATAAGTCTTGTTACGCACCAGTTTGACAGGTGTACCTTTGATAAACTTCTCATAGTAAGCATCGTCTATCGAAGGAGCACCGGCAAGCACCATCTGATAATCTTCAAAACGCTCAGCCACCTCAATCATCGCCGGCAGATTGTCTTTAATTTCCTGCAGACGGCTTCCTGCCAGCAAAGCGACAACAGGACGATAGGTGTCAAGATTATTCTCCTGACAGAATTCCGTAAAACTCTGATGATATCCCGACCTGAACTCCCCTACTTCCTGAGCCGTAGGATTACCTACATAGTGAATAGGATAACGGTGCTTCTTTTCGAAGAACGGTACCTCGAATGGCAAGATTGAGAAGAGTTCAGCGATATCACGTTTAATGCTGCGGATCCGCCACTCCTTCCATGCCCATATCTTAGGAGAAATGTAATAATAGGCAGGGATATTGGTGTTCTTTTTCAAGAACTTAGCTATCTTGAGATTAAATCCCGGATAATCTACCAGTATCACTACATCCGGTTTCCATTTCACAATATCTTCCTTGCATCTCTTCATGTTCGAAAAGATGGTACCCAAATGTAGCAGTACAGGCACAAAACCCATATAAGCCAACTCCTTAAAATGCTTGACGCGAGTGCCACCTTCAGCAGCCATCAAATCACCGCCGAAGAAACGGAATTCAGCAAACTCGTCTATTTTTTTCAACGAGCGCATCAATCTGCTGGCATGCAAATCTCCACTAGCCTCGCCTACTATCAGGTAATACTTCATAATTATAATTCAAAGTTCTTTAACCAATCATAATCCGTTACATCAATCTTAGTTGGGGTAATAGCGATGTAACCATGATTCACAGCCCATTGGTCAGTATCCGTTGCCTCCGGTTCGTCATTACGGTATTCACCCACCATCCAATAATAATCATATCCATGCGGATGAGTGCGATGATCCACCTCATTGATCCAGGAGCCATGAGTCATCCGGCAACCCTTGAAACCCTTGAACGGAGGTAAAGCCGGGAAGTTGACATTCAGACAGGTATATTCCGGCAATCCCTTCTCCAGCACCATCTTAACAACCTTCAGTACCCCATCGCGCAAAGGAGTGAGATCAGCATTTTCATCATAATTGCAACTGCTGAAGGCTATGCTTGGAATATGCTGCATACAGCCCTCCTTAGCTACACCCATCGTTCCCGAATAATGATTGTTCACACTCGAATTGTCACCATGATTGATACCGCCGATAATCAAATCGGGCTTGCGATCAGCAAGAAACTGATCCAACGCCAGTTTCACACAGTCAACCGGTGTGCCGCTACATGACCAAACCTCCACATCATTCCCCATATTGTGGCGACGCTTCAGGCGCAAGGGAGTAGTAGCCGAGAAGGCACAGGCGAATCCCGAACGGGCACTTTCCGGTGCAACAACCAGCAGGTCACACCAGTCTTTCAGAAAGTTCACAAGGGTCTTGATTCCATTGGCATGATAGCCATCATCATTCGAAATTAATACTAACGGTTTCTTATTTTCCATAAAAATATCTTTCTTTTTGGTGCAAAAGTACGAAAAAACCTTTAAAGATAGCGACTTTCTCACAATATTTTTGTATCTTTGCCGAAAATTTACTAAGAAAATGGGAAAAATCATCGCATTAGCTAACCAAAAAGGCGGTGTAGGAAAGACTACTACCACCATTAACTTGGCAGCATCGCTTGCCACGCTAGAGAAAACGGTACTCGTAGTGGACGCCGACCCACAGGCAAACGCTTCCAGTGGATTGGGCGTGGACATCAGCGAGGTAGACTGCTCGCTCTACGAATGCATCATCGACCATGCAGACGTGCGCGATGCTATCTACACCACCGACATTGATGGACTCGACATCATTCCTAGTCATATCGACCTGGTAGGTGCCGAGATAGAGATGTTGAATCTCAAAAATCGCGAAAAGGTGATTAAGACATTGCTGCAGCCTATCCGTGACGAATACGACTACATTCTGATAGACTGTTCGCCTTCGCTCGGCCTCATCACCGTCAATTCGTTGACAGCAGCCGACAGTGTCATCATCCCAGTTCAATGTGAATATTTCGCTCTTGAAGGTATCAGCAAATTGCTCAATACCATCAAGATCATCAAGAGCAAGCTGAATCCGAAACTCGAGATAGAAGGTTTCCTGCTCACCATGTATGATAGTCGTCTACGCCTTGCCAACCAGATATACGACGAGGTGAAACGCCACTTCCAGGAATTGGTGTTCAAGACCGTAATCCAGCGCAACGTGAAGCTGAGCGAGAGTCCGAGCCATGGTCTTCCAGTTATCCTTTACGATGCAGAAAGCAATGGAGCCAAGAACCATCTGGCCTTGGCAAAGGAGATTATCAACAAGAATAGTTAAGATTTGGAAATTGAGCCCTTTCAGAAAGTTCAATGTTCAAAATTAAAAGTAAAAAAATGGCAGTACACAAGAAATACAACAACGGTACAAAGAGCAACGCTTTAGGACGCGGACTCGATGCCCTCATCTCTACCGAGGGAGTGCGCACCCAGGGCAGCAGTACCATCAATGAAATTCCTCTCGACCAGATTGAGGCGAATCCCAATCAGCCACGCCGGGAGTTTGACGACGAAGCCCTACATGAGCTCGCCGAAAGCATCAAGGCCATAGGCATCATCCAGCCTATCACCTTAAGACAGGTTTCAGAAAACAGATTCCAGATTATCGCCGGTGAACGCCGCTGGCGCGCTTCACAACTTGCGGGGCTGACAGCTATCCCTGCATACATCCGCACCATCAGCGATGAGAACGTAATGGAAATGGCGCTCGTAGAGAATATCCAGCGCCAAGACCTCAACGCCATAGAAATAGCACTCGCCTACGAACACCTTCTGGAAAACGAGGGTATGACACAGGAGAAAATTTCAGAACGTGTGGGCAAGAGCCGTGCAGCTATCGCCAACTATCTGCGACTGCTCAAACTTCCTGCCCAGGTGCAGATGGCACTACAGAAGAAAGAAATCGACATGGGTCATTGCCGTGCCCTACTGGCCCTCGACTCACCTTCGCTGCAAATCAAGTTGTTCAAGGAGATACAGAAAAACGGTTACTCTGTGAGAAAAGTTGAAGAGATGGTACAGCGACTCAAGAGCGGAGAAGACATCGAGAGCGGTAAGAAAACCATCACGGCTAAGGCTCAGATGCCTGAGGAATTTACACAACTCAAAAACCGCCTGTCACAGTTTCTCAATACCAAAGTGCAGTTCACCTGCTCTGCTAAGGGCAAGGGAAAAATCAGCATTCCATTCGCCAACGAAGAGGAGCTGGAGCACATCATGAATGTTTTCGATCAGTTAAAGCAAGAATAAAAAGTGAAACTCAGTATATCACAAATCTGTTTGGCAACCCTGCTGCTCCTGACACCGATGGGCGCACAGGCACAGAAGTCGAAACAAAAAAAACAAGTGACCGATGTGCCAGCCATCGCATCAGCCGACTCGGCAAAAATAGCCATCGACTCGATGCTTACCGCACAAGACAGCAGCAAACTGGCAAGCCTCAACCAACCAGTAAAGCCTGTACGCAAAAAGCGCAACTGGGCTACCTGGCGACCTGATACCAAGCGTGCCATGTGGTTGGCACTGGTATTGCCTGGTGCCGGACAGATATACAATCGCAAATATTGGAAACTGCCTTTCATCTATGGCGGTTTCGTAGGCTGTACATACGCCATCACCTGGAACAACCAGATGTATCACGACTATTCGCAAGCCTACATGGATATTATGGACGATGACCCAAACACCCAGAGCTACAATCAGTTTCTGCACTTGGGTGCCCAGATCAACGAATCGAACATAGAACGCTATAAGGAAATCTTCCGCAAGCGAAAAGATAAATATCGCCGTTGGAGAGACTTGGGAACCTTCGTCATGATAGGCATCTATGCCTTTTCAGTGATTGATGCTTACGTAGATGCATCGCTCTCGGAATTTGACATCTCCGATGATCTCTCGCTCCGAATAGAGCCTACCATGCTGAATAACGGCAACAAGACTGCCAATCCGTTGCGGTCTGGAAGCCTCGGCGTAAGTTGCTCACTCACATTTTAATGCGTGAGGAGTCAGAATACACCTATTTATATATATTATAACGCAAAATAGAAATTAGAAACATAGACGAGATAAAACATCAATATGAAGAAAATACTAGTCATGGCAGCAGCGATGCTGTTCAGCTTACAAGGCATTCATGCCCAAACCGACGTTACAGAAGAAACAGATAGCGATGATATCATCACCGTTACCGACAAAGACGGAAAGCAGGAGGAAATCGAAGTACCAGAGGGATTGGAAGATAACCTCGACAGCCTGCTCCACCTTTACAATGCACAGACTTACATGATGGCAGATACAACCTGCAAATACCGCGATGTAAACCCTGTCTTCGAGAAGGAAGTGTATATCGACCGTCTGAAGAGAATGCCTACCATCATCGAAATGCCATACAATGAGGTAGTACAGAAATTCATAGACCGATACAGCGGTAAATTACGCCGTTCGGTAAGTTTTATGTTGGGAGCAAGTAACTTCTACATGCCTATCTTCGAAGAGGCATTAGAGGCTTACAACCTACCACTGGAATTGAAATATCTGCCAGTTATCGAATCGGCACTCAACCCTAAAGCTGTATCACGTGTTGGTGCCACAGGTTTATGGCAGTTTATGCTGCCTACCGGCAAGCGATATGGACTGGAAGTAAACTCACTCATCGATGAACGCCGCGACCCGGTAAAAGCATCCTATGCAGCCGCCCACTATCTGAGCGACCTGTACAAAATATTCGACGATTGGAGCCTCGTGATTGCAGCTTACAACTGCGGACCAACCAATGTCAACAAGGCCATCCATCGTGCAAAAGGCAACGCCGACTACTGGAACATCTATCCATATCTGCCAAAGGAAACACGTGGATATGTACCAGCTTTCATCGCTGCCAACTACATCATGAACTACTACTGCGATCATAACATCTGCCCTATGGTAAGCGAACTGCCTGTAAAGACAGACACTATCGTAGTATCAAAAGATATCCACCTGGAGCAGATTTCCAAAGTGCTGAACATCGACATCGAGCACCTGCGCAATCTGAATCCACAGTATCGTCATGATATCATCAACGGATTGAACCATCCGATGGCATTGCGTCTTCCATCTACCCTCATCGGTAGTTTCATCGACCAGCAGGACAGCATCTGTGCTTACAGAGCCGATGAACTCTTCCTGAAGCGCGCTACCGTAGATGTCAATGATGCACAGCCAACCTATAGCCGCCCACGAAGCAGCTACAGTCGCCACAGCGCTTCTTCACGCAGCAAGAAGAGCTGCAAGCGAGGCAGAAACAGAAAACAAGGCAACAAGAGTGTAACCATCAAGAATGGTGATACCCTTTCTGAAATAGCAGCACGCCACGGAACAACCGTCAAAAAGTTGCGCAAACTGAACGGCATCAAGGGTAACAGTATCCGTGCCGGAAAGAAA
Organism: Segatella sp.; assembly: GCF_977051555.1. Taxonomy (NCBI): domain Bacteria; kingdom Pseudomonadati; phylum Bacteroidota; class Bacteroidia; order Bacteroidales; family Prevotellaceae; genus Segatella; species Segatella sp. The sequence goes on along the minus strand of NZ_CDRSSE010000020.1, from coordinate 9,513 downwards.
ATCAAAGTGAAATAAAAGAACTACGTACGCTGTAGTTTTTTCAGTCTAATTAAGAACATTATTTATTGGAGGGACCCACTATGGATGACCAGAACTTGAAAGACCTAGAAAGAGAGCAGGCTGATAACCAGTTGATTGGCGATGCCTTTCAACACCTGCTTGACACCTACCTGAGTTCGCGACACCGCAAGAAGGTAGATATAGTGACCAAGGCATTCAACTTCGCCCGACAGGCGCACAAAGGTGTGCGCCGTCTTTCGGGCGAACCATATATCATGCACCCTATCGCCGTGGCTCAGATAGCCTGCGAGGAGATGGGGCTCGGCTCAACGAGCATCTGTGCCGCACTGCTTCATGATGTGGTAGAAGATACCGACTACACAGTAGAAGATATCTCAAACATCTTTGGAGCCAAGGTGGCACAAATCGTTGATGGACTCACCAAGATCAGTGGTGGAATCTTCGGCGATAAGGCATCAGCACAGGCAGAAAACTTCAAAAAACTGTTGCTCACTATGAGCGATGACATCCGTGTTATCCTTATCAAGATTTGCGACCGCCTGCACAACATGCGCACGCTGGAATCGCAACCGGCCAACAAACAATACAAGATTGCGGGCGAAACCTTGTATATTTATGCACCTCTCGCCAACCGATTGGGCTTGAACAAAATCAAGACCGAACTCGAAGACCTCAGCTTCCGCTACGACCATCCACAGGAGTATGCCAACATAGAGCATAAACTTGCCGATACCGAATCGCAGCGAGATACCCTCTTCGAGAGTTTTACTGCACCTATCCGCGAAGAACTCGACAAGTTAGGTGTAGAATACAAAATCAAAGCACGTGTGAAGAGCCCTTATTCTATTTGGAACAAGATGCAGAACAAGCACGTTACCTTCGATGAGATTTACGACATTCTTGCTGTACGCATCATCTTTACGCCAAAGGTGAGAGCAAACGAAGTAAACGAATGCTTCAATATCTACGTAGCTATCAGCAAAATCTACAAGAGCCATCCAGACCGTCTGCGCGACTGGTTGAACCATCCGAAAGCAAACGGTTATCAGGCACTCCACGTTACACTGATGAGTAAGCAGGGAAGATGGATAGAAGTGCAGATCCGTTCCGACCGTATGGACGAGGTGGCAGAAAAGGGATTTGCTGCCCACTGGAAATACAAAGAAGGAAACGAAGGTGAATATACAGAAGATGAGAACGAACTGAACGACTGGCTCAGCACCATCAAGGAGATTCTGGACGATCCGCAGCCGGATGCCATGGACTTCCTCGATGCCATCAAGCTGAACCTCTATGCTTCAGAAATCTTCGTCTTCACACCAAAGGGAGAAATCAAGACGATGCCGGCAGGCTGTACTGCCCTCGACTTCGCCTTCCAGATTCATACCTTCCTGGGCAGCCACTGTATCGGAGCCAAGGTAAACCATAAGCTGGTTCCGCTGAGCCATAAGCTGCAAAGTGGCGACCAGGTTGAGATTCTTACTTCCAAGAGCCAGCATGTACAGGAAGAATGGGTAAACTTCGTCAGTTCGGCCAAGGCAAAGAGCAAGATTCTGGCTATCTTGCGCCGCGATTCACGAGAGGTTCAGAAGAAGGGAGAAAACATACTCACCGAATGGCTCAAGAAGAACAGCATCGAGATGAGTGCGTCGGTGGTAGACCGCCTATGCGATTTTCATAATATCCAGAAGCCTGAAACCCTCTTCCAGTCATTGGGAGACCATCAGATTATCCTAGGCGATAAAGACTTCAATGAGTTGCAGGGCAAGCCTAAGAAACAGCAGACCAGCAGCTGGCGCAATTATATCCCATTCCTGGGCAAGAGTAAGGAGAAGGCTCCAGAAAAAGGCATCGTGAAACCTCAGGAACTTTTCGTGGTGGGCAAAGACTTCAACAAGAAGAAGCCACTCATCCTGACCGAGGAGAATATCAACCAGTTTATCTTCCCTAGCTGCTGCCATGCGATTCCTGGCGATGATGTTATGGGCTTTATCGACAACAAGAACCGCATTGAAATACATAAGCGCTCTTGCAGCATAGCAGCCAAACTGAAGTCCAGTTTCGGCAACCGCATCGTAGATGCCAAATGGGATATGCACAAGCAGATACTCTTCGATGCTACCATCGAAATCAAGGGTATCGACCGTAAGGGCATGCTGCTGGATGTAAGTAAGGTGATTAGTGACCAGTTAGGCATCAATATCCACAAGATAACAATCAGTAGTGATAACGGTATCTTCGACGGAACCATCGAACTCCGTGTTCACGACCGCGAAGAAGTTAAGACCATTATGAACCAACTCCGAAATATTGATGATCTGCAGGAAGTACAGAGAATCCTGTAACTTAGGAGTTTATGATAATAAAGAAAAGATAAATAATAGAGAATCGCCGGATTTAAAATCTGGCGATTCTCTATGAAATCATACAGATTTCAACATCTTATAAAAACAGATTCAAAACAACAAGCTTAAAAACAATATGAAAAAATTATTCTTATCATTTTTAATGATGTTGACCCTGTTGCCTCTGGCAGCAGCCAACAAGTATGACAACCCCGACACGATTGTAGTATCTCGTGATGGTACCGGCGAATTCCGCACCATCGACGAAGCCATCGAAGTATGTCGCGCTTTCATGGATTACAGCAAGGTAATCTACGTTAAGAAAGGCGTATACAAGGAGAAACTCATCCTCCCTTCATGGCTCACCAACATCACCATCTGTGGTGAAGACCGTGATAACACCATCATCACATGGGACGATCATGCCAACATCAAGATGCCTGTAGGTGGACTCGATTCAGAAGCAGCTGTAAAGGGTAAACCGATGGGCACATTCCGCACTTATACCCTGAAGGTACAGGGCAGTTACATCACCCTGAAGAACATCACCATCGAGAACAATGCAGCCAAACTGGGACAAGCAGTCTCCCTGCATCTTGAAGGCGATCATATCCTGGTTCAGAACTGCCGTCTGCTGGGCAATCAGGATACCGTTTATACAGGTATAGCCAACAACCGTTCAGCCTTCTATGATTGCTACATCGAAGGAACCACCGATTTCATCTTTGGTCCGGGAAGAGCATGGTTTGAGAATTGTGAGATTCGCAGCAAGGCCAACAGCTACATCACAGCTGCATCCAGTCCTGCCGGTCAGGAATATGGCTATGTATTCAACAAGTGCAAGCTTACCGCCGAGCCAGGTGTAGACAAGGTTTATCTGGGCCGTCCATGGCGCCCTTATGCAGCTACCCTCTTCATGAATTGCGAAATGGGCAGCCACATCCGTCCAGAAGGATGGCACAACTGGGGCAAGCAGAGCAACGAACAGACAGCCCGCTACAGCGAATATAACAACCACGGTGCAGGTGCTGCAACCAAGGCACGCGTAGCCTGGAGCCGTCAGCTCACCAAGAAAGAAGCTGCTAAAGTTACCATCAAGAATGTCTTCGGCGAAGAAGCGTGGTAACCCTAGCTAATCATAAAGTCCAAAGTTACTAAACCAGTCCATCGAGCTGCTTTTTGAGTTCTTTGAGCTGGTCTCTTACAGAAATAAGGGTGTCGAGAACTTCAGAAGATTTCTCGGCACCCGTTCTGTTTTGGTTCAGATACTTGCGGGCAGCCGCAATCTTCAATCCCTTCACCTTGATAAGGTTGTAGATGAGCCTTACCTGCTCAATATCCTTATCGGTATACTGACGCACTTTATTGCCAGCAACCTTCGGTTTGAGAAAAGGAAACTCCTTTTCCCAATATCTCAACGTAGAGTCGTTTAGACCAAACATTTCACCTACTTCCTTGATAGAATAGTACAATTTCGTTGTTTTATCTGGAATTATTGCCATTTTTTCCGTCTTTAATTTCAAAAATAATTAATTTAGTTGCAAAATTAAACAATTCTTCTTATCTTTGCAAAGATTTTCGGAAGAAAATGCCCTAAAGGGCAAAAATATTTTCTGAGAGGATACTCAATCCCCTCTCCAAAACAGGAAAAAGAAATTAAAGATAAATATAAAAAAGATATGATGACAGCTAATGAAGTGCGCGAATCCTTCAAGAAATTCTTCGAAGGTAAGGGCCACAAAATTGTTCCATCAGCACCTATGGTTATTAAGGATGACCCAACGCTGATGTTTACAAACGCTGGTATGAACCAGTGGAAAGACATCATCCTCGGTACAAAAGACCCAGGCAAGGATGTTCGTCGTGTTGATACTCAGAAATGTCTCCGTGTAAGCGGTAAGCACAACGACCTCGAAGAGGTAGGTCACGATACTTACCACCACACCATGTTCGAGATGCTCGGTAACTGGAGCTTCGGCGACTACTTTAAGGAGGGTGCCATTGATTTGGCATGGGAGTATCTTACTGAAGTTTTGAAACTCAACCCTGCCGATCTCTACGTTACCGTATTCGAGGGTAGCAAGGAGGAAGGTCTGGAACGCGACAACGAGGCTGCAGGTTACTGGGCTAAGCACGTGCCAGCCGACCACATCATCAACGGTAACAAGCACGACAACTTCTGGGAGATGGGCGAAACAGGTCCTTGCGGTCCTTGCTCAGAGATTCACGTGGATTCTCGTACTCCAGAGGAGAAGGCTCAGGTGCCAGGCCGTGAGTTGGTAAACAAGGATAACCCTCAGGTCATCGAAATCTGGAACATCGTGTTCATGCAGTACAACCGCAAGGCTGATGGTTCTCTCGAACCTCTCCCAATGCACGTTATCGATACAGGTATGGGCTTCGAGCGCTTGGTTCGCATGTTGCAGGACAAGCACTCTAACTATGATACTGATATCTTCCAGCCAATCATCAAGGAAATTGAGGCTATCTCTGGCAAGAAGTATGGCTTCACTACTCCTACTGGTGAGAATGGCGAGGGCAAGGATGAGCAGGAGAAGATTGACATCGCTATGCGTGTCTGCGCCGACCACCTCCGTGCCGTAGCCTTCTCTATCGCCGATGGTCAGTTGCCAAGCAACGCCAAGGCAGGTTACGTAATCCGACGCATCTTGCGCCGTGCCGTACGTTACGCTTACACATTCCTCGGCCAGAAGCAGGCATTCATGTACAAGCTCGTTAATGTATTGGTAGAGCAGATGGGTGCAGCCTTCCCAGAGTTGCCAGCTCAGCAGGAGCTCATCACCCGCGTGATGAAAGAGGAAGAGGATTCATTCCTCCGCACCTTGGAGAAGGGTATCAACCTCCTCAATGGCGATATGGACGAGCTCAAGGCTCATGGCGAGACTCAGCTTGATGGCGTAAGCGCATTCCGCCTCTTCGATACATACGGTTTCCCTCTCGACCTGACAGAGCTCATCTGCCGTGAGAATGGTTACACCGTAGATGCTGCAGGCTTCGACGAGGAGATGAAGAAGCAGAAGGAACGTGCCCGCAATGCTGCTGCCGTAGAGAATGGCGACTGGGAGGTTTTGAAGGAAGGTGACCAGAACTTCGTAGGTTACGACTATACAGAATATGAGTGCCACATCCTGCGCTACCGCAAGGTGACTCAGAAGAAGAACTCTTTCTATGAGTTGGTACTCGACAACACTCCATTCTATGGTGAGATGGGTGGACAGGTTGGCGACAAGGGTGTACTCGTTAGCGAGAATGAGACCATCCAGGTTATCGACACCAAGCGCGAGAACAACCAGAGTATCCACATCGTAAAGGAGTTGCCAAAGGATGTAAACGCTGATTTCATGGCTTGCGTAGATATCGAGAACCGCGAGGGAAGTGCAGCCAACCATACAGCTACCCACTTGCTCGACTACTGCCTGAAGCAGGTTTTGGGCGAGCACGTAGAGCAGAAGGGTTCTTATGTAGATAAGGACACCTTGCGTTTCGACTTCTCTCACTTCCAGAAGGTAACTGATGAGGAGCTCCGCAAGGTAGAGCACATGGTAAACGAGATGATCCGTGCCGACTATCCATTGGATGAGCACCGCGATACTCCTATCGAGGAGGCTAAGGAGCTTGGCGCTATCGCCCTCTTCGGCGAGAAGTATGGCGACAAGGTTCGTGTGGTTCGCTTCGGTCCATCTGCTGAGTTCTGTGGTGGTATTCATGCCAAGAGCACAGGTAAGATTGGTTTCTTCAAGATTATCTCTGAGAGCAGCGTAGCAGCCGGCATCCGCCGTATCGAGGCTTTGACAGGCAAGGCTTGCGAGGAGGCTATCTACGGCTTACAGGATACCATCGTAGCCTTGAAGGGCTTGTTCAACAATGCCAAGGATCTCGAAGGTGTCATCAGAAAGTACATCGACGAGCACGATGCCTTGAAGAAGGATGTTGAGAAATTCCAGGCTCAGGCTGTAGAGCGTGCCAAAGATAAGCTTGTAGAGAATGCAAAAGAAATCAATGGTGTGAAGGTTGTTACAGCCGTATTGCCTATGGAGCCAGCAGCTGCCAAGGACTTGGTATTCAAGGTTCGCGAGGCATTGCCAGAGAACATGATCTGCGTGGTAGGTTCTGTTTATAACGACAAGCCTATGCTCAGCGTAATGTTCAGCGATGATATGGTAAAGGATCACGGTTTGAACGCTGGTAAGATGATTCGAGAAGCTGCCAAGCTGATTCAGGGCGGCGGTGGCGGTCAGCCTCACTATGCTCAAGCTGGCGGTAAGAACAAGGACGGCTTGAGTGCTGCAGTAGATAAGGTTGTAGAGTTGGCTCAGCTGTAATAAGCCTCTCCAAAAGAGTATATGATAAAGTTACCATAACTCTTAATAAGGTATAAAGGGTTGCAATCCATCTTTCCGAGGATTGTAACCCTTTTTCTATTGACATTAGAGGGGTCTCCATATCATAATTATCAATTTATGATAATCATCAAATGATAAAATTTCTTATTTCATTATCATTTTATGATAATCGCTTTATGATAATCGGAATAAAAGTTGTATCTTTGCAGAAGATAAGCTGCACTCGGCAATTAGAAAGCAAGCTTTCATTGCGCTCATTTGCACTATATTTGCAGAGGATAATCAAAAAAGTTGTATCAGTCTAATAATCAGCATAGTTGTTTCGACTGGTTTATTTATGGTAACGATTTAGCGAAAGTCAGACTACTTCTGCCTGCTTTACTTTGCATAATGGTTCAAACAACTCTTGCGGTTGCAAAGATATAGTATTTATTTGATAACACCAAATATTTTAGTAGCCATGTTCGCTACAATCATAAAATATCTTGTATATCAGAAGTAATAGAGAATGTTCAAAAGTGGACATTCTTCATTGCTATTTCTCTTTCCCCAAACTCAATCATCGCATTAAAAAGACTTACCTTGTTGGCATTTCGCAAATCTTCCAATGTAATATCTGCTTTTTGTATCATTCCCTTGTCCAATAGTGCGGCTCTTTTTGTGCCTGGCAATAAGGGATATTTGGGAGTCACCCAATGTTTGCCGTCAAATATGGCAAGGTTCGTGAATGAGGTATCCGTTAAAAGTCCATGTTTGACGATGATGATTTCGTCACAGTTTCCTTTCTGTGCGACCAAGGCATTGAGGCGACTGCGGTCGGTACTTTTGTAGCCATACGTTATCGTGTCGTCTTCGACCACTTGAAGGGAGTTTATGTTTCGAATAAAATACGGAGCATATTCTACTGCTTCAACGCCTTGTTCGCCATACACCACTCTCGCCTTGTAAAAATCCATGCTTTCCGTTGGATTTATCAGTTTTTCCAATGAGGGCATAGACGCATTGCATAATGAAGGAAAGAACTTACAGATGGTTTTCTCCATTCTTTCCTGATGATATGTAAGGGCTTGTGCCTTTCCATCCTTAATCTTTATTGTCTCTACGAATTGCTGTGCCATATTAAAATCTGTTCTATTCAAAAGGAAGATACACTTTTTGTAACACTTCCTCGTATTCTTTTCTGCAATCACTCTTCGAAGTAATGCCTCCTCCTGCCTTGAAATACGTTCCCAGACCGTCATTTTCAAGAAAGCGTATCATTACAGCCGAATTGAGTTCACCATTATTATATATACCCATGATTCCTGTATAGAATCCACGGTCATAGCCTTCCGCTTCATGGATTATTTCCATAGTCCTGTCCTTTGGCGCACCTGTTATGGAACCTGCGGGCAACATTGCATCCAATATGTTTCCGATGTGCTTTTGATAGTCGGTTGGTAACTTACCGCTTATTTCGGAACTGGTCTGGAGAATATTCCCCTTATTGGTATGGAGCACATCAATATAACGGTATTTATCCACCCTTACATGCTCCGCCACACGGCTAAGGTCATTGCGAATCAGATCCACAATGGTAGCATGTTCGGCAGCTTCTTTTTTATCGCCCATCAACACTTGTTCTGCTTCGGGTAAGGACGCGTCAATCGTGCCCTTCATCGGATAAGAATATATCATTCCGTTCTTTATCCTCACGAATGTTTCCGGCGAGAAGCACACGAACAGCCTATTGCTATTTCTGTCTTTTAGCAGAATCTTGTACTTGCCTTTAGCCCGTAGGAAGATGTCCTCAAACGTAAGGTTGCAGTCCACAGTCACCTTACATGTAAGGTTGGCGAGATAGCTGTTTCCACGCAGTATGTTGCTTTTGACGGTTTCGAAGCTTTTCGTGTAATTTTCAAAATTTGGCTCAAACACTTTCCACGTCGGATGTTTGGCAACAGAAAAGAGTGACTGCCGTTTTACATTGGTTATACCCTCAAAGTCATAAAGGCATTCGTCGGTAGCTATTTCCGACAGCTTCCGTATGTATGCTTCCGAACCTGCATAGTTGACAACAAAAAGGAAAGGTTCCTTTTCGTTAGCCAAATGATTGATACGGTCTATAATATTTTGTTTCATTGTCTTACATATAAAAATGCAAAATTATAATATTTATGAGAGAACGCCAAAAATATTAGTAGCCACATTGACTACATTTGAAAATTTGCATGACTTTTACCATTGTTTTTTAATACGCTAACAATAAGATACAAATACATAAAAATGGTTACTAACCTGTGATGTAATAATGAAAAATCACAAATATTTTACATCCTAAAAACTCCGTGAATCGTTATATTCTCGGACAGGTGCAGTTGTGATAGAGATTTACTCGACGTATTTCGATTTTTATCGTTAATAATACATAAATATTGGAGTTTATATACGTTTTTTAATGAATTGCACATTATCTTTGCTTATCAGAAATCATCCATAACCAAAGTAATAGAAATAGAAAATGGCAAAGAGCAAAAAAGACTTTACATTACTTCTCATTGCGCTCTTTTGCAGTTCTTTGGCTCATGCACAAAAGCAAGTTCCTGTAGAACGGAAAGATTCCATTGACAATGGAAGTAATATTATAAAGATAGTTGGAAATCATTCCAACAAGGGTGCGGCCAACAACGCCCTCGACGTGTTGAGTGGTCAGGCTGCTGGTGTCAACGTGACATCCAACGGTCTTGATCGCATGGCTATGCTCAATAGTGTGCGAGTACGTGGTACAACCTCCATCATCGGTG
>NZ_CDRSSE010000019.1:0-53228 GCF_977051555.1 Segatella sp. | reverse complement strand
GAATACCCCACTGGAAAAATACAGAGACTTACTTCCTGATAGATGGAAAAAGCAGTAACAGCATTTGTTTAATCAGCTGTTACTGCTTTTTTTGAATTATGCAAGGTATAAACGCGGAGCCGCTTACGAGCCGCTTACGGATAGCGTGATGGATTTTCCCGTTTTTGAAGTATCTATCACGCTATTCAAGTATCTGTATATTAGTACGTTAATGGTCGTAAGTGATGTAAATCGTGATGGATGATAGATAATGACATAAAATTTGTTCATATGAAGGCTGCGCTGGGTAACTGATATGGCTGCATCGGGTAACTGATATGGCTGTATTGGGTAACTGATATGGCTGCATCGGGTTACGGATATAACTGCATCGGGTTACGGATATGACTGCATCGGGTTACGGATATGGCTGTATCGGGTTACAGATATTACTGCGTAAGCTAACGGAGACGTATCTGTAAGTTTATCGAGACGTCTGCATCAGCTAACTTAGACGTCTGAACTCGCTTACTGAACTACTTGAATTGTCTTACTGAACTACTTGAGTTGCTTGACTGAAGTGTGATACAGCTACCTTTGGAAATCATTAAAAATCTGAGCAATACATAATAAATATAATAGCGGAGATATTGATTACAAATATCACCATATAATCAAGGGTCTATACGCCACCTTTTCATCGTGGCATATAGCCCATTCAACACTCAATATTCAACAATCTCTAACTTTTTCTGAAACTTTTCACAGAAAACTCTTGCAGGTTTGAAAATAAAGTCGTAACTTTGCGCTAGAGAATTTTAAAACAGATGGTTATGAAGTACTTAGACCCTAAGGCAGACCTTACGTTCAAGAAGATATTCGGCAATCATCCTAAAAGACTGATCAGCCTTCTGAACGCACTCCTGCCACTCAGCGAAGAAGAGCAGATACACGAGATAGAGTATCTGCCTACAGAACTTGTGCCCCAACTCGAAGGGGGTAAGAATACCATAGTGGATGTACTCTGCAAAGATGCCAGAGGCAGAAAGTTCTGCGTGGAGATGCAGATGGAATGGTCTGACGCTTTCCAGCAGCGAGTACTGTTCAATGCGTCTAAGCTCTATGTGAGTCAAGCTAAAAAGGGAGGAAAATACAGTGAGTTGCAACCCGTATATTCCTTGAATCTTGTGAATGATATCTTTGCGCATGATACTCCGGATTTCATCCACAACTATCGCATCGTGCATGATAAGGACAGCAGCAAGGTAATTAAAGGCTTACATTTCACCTTCATTGAGCTCCCGAAGTTCACACCTCATTCTATCGCCGACAAACGTATGATGGTCTTGTGGCTCCGCTTCCTCACAGAAATCAATTCCAACACGAAGGAGATTCCTTCCGACCTGCTTAATGATCCGGAGATAGGAAAAGCTGTAGAGGAACTGGAGATATCCGGCTTTACAGATGCCGAGCTCAGAGCCTACGACAAATTCTGGGATTCCGTAAGTGTTGAAAGAACCCTCCTAGATGACAGATACCAGAAAGGTATGGAGAAAGGCAGAGCTGAAGGCATAGAAGAAGGCAGAGAAGAAGGCATGAACCTGCGAAGCCTTGAGATTGCCAGGAAGATGCTGGCAAATGGAATGGATGAAGCATCGATTATGGATATGACGGAGCTGACGGCAGAGGAGATAAAGCTGCTGAAAGCGGAGATGTAAATAACGAATATCGCCATATAATCAAGGGGCTATACGCCACCTTTTCATCGTGGCATATAGACCCTTGTCGTTTTCCTGTGAAGTGCTGTGAAAGAGGGTGTGTCATTATTCATCAGATTACGCAGAATAAACGGAATGTTCTTGCTCCGCGTGAGGATAAACAAAAAGAGTCACAAGTAAAACTTGCGACTCTTTTCTGCGCTTCAAGATGGGCTTGAACCAACGACCCCCTGATTAACAGTCAGGTGCTCTAACCAACTGAGCTATTGAAGCAATTTGCTATGAAAGAAGATGAGTTACGAGGCTAACCTGAAACTCTCTTGCGCTTCAAGATGGGCTTGAACCAACGACCCCCTGATTAACAGTCAGGTGCTCTAACCAACTGAGCTATTGAAGCGTTTTTTCAGCAAAGAACGTGGCGTTCCTTATTTGCGTGTGCAAAAGTACTAACTTTTCTCCATTCTGCCAAATTTTTCGCTGACTTTTTTCGCTTTTTCTCTAAAAAAGTGTATTTTTTCTTGTCTTTGTGCCACTTTTTGCCTCTTTTATGGTGTTTTTAGCAAAGAAATGAGTACTTTTGTGGTCGAAATCTTCTCTTGATGGCGAATGCCGGAAAGAGGGGAGAAAATAATCAATAAGTTGAATCATATACAATTAAATAAGGTAACAATGAAAAAAATACTGTTCTCCTTGCTTATGGTGCTCCTGGCAGCTCCAACTTTTGCCCAGGTTGACAAAGACCATGACTTCAAAGCTGCAAAGAATATGGAAATATTCAATGCCATCTACAAGAATCTCGATTTGATGTATGTAGACACGCTCGATGCAGAAGTTGTGGTCGGTAATGGTATCAATGCCATGTTGCGTAGTCTCGACCCTTATACTACCTATTATCCTGAGCAGAAGATGAAGGAACTCAAGAACCTGCTCACCGGCAAGTATGCGGGTGTGGGTGCGGTGATACGTTACAACTTCCAGTTGCAGCGCGTCTGTATCAGTGAACCTTATGAGAATATGCCTGCTGCAGAAGTAGGACTGAAGAAGGGTGATATCATCCTGAGTATTGATGATGAGGATATGACCAATAAGGAGGTGAGCTATGTCAGCGATCATCTTCGCGGTGACCCGGGTTCTTCCTTTATGCTGAAGGTAAAGCGCCCAAGTACCGGTAAAACCTTGAAGGTGAAGGTAACCCGCCGTACCATCCAGTTGCCGTTCTTGCCTTATTATGGCATGCTGGAAGGTGGTATCGGTTACATCAACTTCAATTCCTTTACCGAGCAGTGTGCCAAGGAAGTGCGCCGTGCTTTCATCGATTTGAGAAAGCAGGGAGCCAAGAGCCTTGTCTTCGATTTGCGTAATAATGGTGGCGGTTCGGTAACCGAAGCGGTCAATATCATCAATATGTTCTTGCCTAAAGGTAAGACGGTCTTGGAGATGAAGGGAAAGCTGCAGCGTTCTAATCATGTTTATAAGACTACGGTTGAACCGATTGATTCCGTTATGCCGATGGTGGTATTGGTGAACGAGAATTCTGCCAGTGCCAGTGAAATCATGAGCGGCAGTCTCCAGGATTATGACCGTGCTGTAATATTAGGTACGCGCACGTATGGAAAGGGATTGGTGCAGACAACCATGGACTTGCCTTATAACGGACAGGTAAAACTCACTACTGCTAAATATTTCATTCCTAGCGGCCGATGCGTTCAGGCACTCAACTATAAGCACGATAAGGGCGGTTATGTGGAGCATGTTCCCGATTCTCTTACCAAAGTGTTCTATACCGCTGGTGGCAGGGAAGTGAGAGATGGAGGTGGCGTGAAACCGGATGTAGAGGTAAAGCCTGATTCTTTGCCAAACATCGCCTTTTATCTGGCTGGTGCCCGCGACAGTAATGAGGTGATGCTCAATTATGAGATAGATTATATCGCCAAGCATCCTACTATCGCTCCAGCGAAGGAATTCTCGCTGACCGATGCCGACTATGACGAATTCAAGGCACGTGTACTGAAGGCTAATTTCCAGTATGACCGTGAAACAGAAAAGTATCTCAAGGACTTGGAGAAACTCGCTAAGTTTGAAGGTTACTACGATGATGCCAAGTCAGAGTTTGAGGCTTTGAAGAAAAAACTGAGTCATAATGTGGCAAAGGATCTGGATTATAACAAGGATTACATCAAGCATCTGTTGGAAAATGACATCGTTTCTGCCTATTATTTCCAGCGCGGTGCCATCCAGAATTCCATGCGCTATGACAAGCAGATTAAGGAAGCAGTAAAATTGCTGAAAACTCCATCAGAATACGAAAAAATACTGCATCCGGTGAAGAAATAAGTACAAAAACGTGCACAATCAATTAAAAATGTGCACGTTGCGAATAAAAAGTTGCATTTTTTTTGGTTAATCACAAAAATATTTGTAATTTTGCAACGTTCAGTGGAATGAGGGGCTCACAAGAGTTCCTCATTTTATTTTAATAAGGTATATATGATTGATAAAAACGTCGTAAAAAAATTAGTTGAAGAATGGCTCCAAGATAAGGAATATTTCTTGGTGAGCATTGAAATCAGTCCCGACGATAGAATCGTTGTTGAGATTGACCATGCCGATGGAGTATGGATTGAGGATTGTGTTGCCTTGAGTAAGTATATTGAGGATCATTTGAACCGTGACGAGGAAGACTATGAGCTCGAAGTTGGCTCTGCAGGCTTGGGTCAGCCGTTCAAAGTTCCACAGCAGTATATCAATTTCATTGGCAAGGAGGTTGAGGTACTTGATGCCGCCGGCAAGAAGGTAAAAGGTATCCTGAAAGCTGTTGAAGGAAATGACTTCACAGTTGGCGTTGAAGAAAAGGTAAAGGTTGAAGGTAAAAAACGTCCGGTAAAACAGGAGGTTGACCACGTTTACCAGATGGATAAAGTAAAATATACAAAATACATAATTAGTTTCAATTAAGTTATGGCTAAAAAAGAGCAAGAATTGACAGCGAGTATGATTGATACATTCCGCGAGTTTAAAGAAACAAAGAATATCGACCGTACTACATTGGTAAGTGTATTGGAGGAGAGCTTCCGTAATGTACTTGCCAAGATTTTTGGTAGTGACGAAAACTTTGATGTCATCGTAAACCCTGATAAGGGAGACTTCGAGATTTATCGCAACCGTGTAGTTGTTGCTGATGGCGAAGTTGAAGATGAAAATAAGGAAATTACACTTTCAGAGGCTCGTAAGATTGAGCCGGATTACGAGGTTGGTGAGGATGTAAGTGAGACGGTTGACTTCAACAAGTTTGGTCGTCGTGCCATCTTGACTCTTCGTCAGACTTTGGCTTCCAAGATTCTTGAGTTGGAGCATGATTCACTCTACAACAAGTACAAGGATCGCGTAGGTCAGGTTATCTCTGGTGAGGTTTATCAGGTTTGGAAGCGCGAGGTTCTGATTGTAGACGATGAGAACAACGAGCTCATGTTGCCTAAGACTGAGCAGATTCCAGGTGATACTTACCGCAAGGGTGAGACTGTTCGTGCGGTCATCCTCCGTGTAGACAATGAGAACAATAATCCAAAGATTATCTTGAGCCGTACTGCTCCTATCTTCCTGCAGCGCCTGTTGGAGGCTGAGGTTCCTGAGATTGCAGACGGTCTGATCGCAATCCGCCGTATCGCCCGTCTTCCGGGAGAGCGTGCTAAGATTGCTGTTGAAACATTCGATGAGCGTATCGACCCAGTTGGCGCATGTGTAGGTGTTAAGGGTAGCCGCGTTCATGGTATCGTTCGCGAACTTTGCAACGAGAACCTCGATGTCATCAACTACTCTAGCAATACCAAGCTCTTCATCCAGCGTGCGTTGGCTCCTGCCAAGGTTTCTTCAATCAATGTTGATGATGAGAACAAGAAGGCAGAGGTTTACTTGCAGCCTGAGGAGGTTAGCTTGGCTATCGGCCGTGGCGGTATGAACATCAAACTGGCTTCTATGCTTACAGAATATACCATCGACGTATTCCGTGAGGTAGACGAGAATGAGGCCGATGAGGATATCTACTTGGATGAGTTCTCTGATGAGATTGACCAGTGGGTTATCGATGCTATCAAGGGCATCGGTCTTGATACTGCCAAGCAGGTACTCAATGCACCTCGCAACTTGCTGATTGAGAAGGCCGACCTCGAAGAGGAGACCGTTGATCATGTACTCAGCGTGTTGCGCGCCGAATTCGAACAATAATTCCCTTGCCAGCGAGTGCTTGCAGGGAATCTAACTTTAAAAATAGGAGAATAAATAATTTATGAGCATCAGATTAAATAAAGCACTACGTGAATTAAATATAGGACTTCAGACGGCAGTTGAATTCCTAGAGAAAAGAAAAGACCTGGGAGATGTCAAGGCAGAACCGAGCTTCAAACTCACCGACCAGCAATACAAGGCATTGAATGATGCCTTCAGTCAGGATAGAGAGGTTCGTGATCAGGCTGAGAAACTCTTTGCCAAAAAAGCAAAAGATAAGAAGCGTGCGCCAGAGCAGAAGGACAATCGCGCTGAAAGCTTGTTGGAGTCTAATGGACAGCAGCAGTATAAGCCGCTGGGAAAGATTGACTTGGACAATATCGGTAAGAAGCCTGCTGCAGAGTCTGTTGCGGAAAAGCCTGAGACTGCTGCCGTCAGTCCTGAGCAGAAGAAAGACGCTCCTAAGGCTGAGCAAAAGAAGGAACAGAAGCCACAACAGGCTTCTCAGCATAAACAGCAAATGAAACAGGAAAATCATCAGAAATCACAGCAGTCAAACGCTCAGATGAATAAGCAGAATGCTCCTCAGGGAAAGAAAGAGCATCATCATGCTAAGAATGAAACTGCACAGCATTCTGCTGGCGCAGCAGACAACAGCGTGTTTACTCTCAAGAGTGAGAAGAAGTTTACTGCTAATGAGCCTAAGGTGTTGGGCAAGATAGATTTGTCTTCCCTCAACCAGAGCACTCGTCCTAAGAAGAAAACCAAGGAGGAGCGCCGCAAGGAACGTGAGGAGAAAATGGCTCAACAGCACAATGAGCGCAAAAAGCGTGTTCGTATCAACAAAGAACGTGTTGACATCAATGCCGAAGCTAAGAATAATGGCGGAGGCAATGGCAACAATGGCGGTAATAACAAGAAGAATAAAAACCGCAACAGAAATAATAACAATAATAATCGCGGCAATAACAACAACCGCGGCAACCAGCGCCAGATTGAGGTGGACGACGAGGCTGTAGCACGCCAGGTAAAGGAGACTCTCGCTCGTTTGACCAGCAAGAGCCAGAACAAGAAGGGTGCTAAGTACCGTAAGGAGAAGCGTGAGGCTGTGCAGGAGAAGTTGCAGGATCAGGCTCGCCAGGAACAGAAGGAAAGCAAGACCCTGAAGCTCACTGAGTTCGTTACCGTTAGCGAGTTGGCTACGATGATGGACATCAGCGTTACTCAGGTTATCTCTACCCTGATGGGTGTAGGTATCATGGTTTCTATCAACCAGCGTCTGGATGCAGAGACCATCAACATGGTGGCTGAGGAGTTCGGTTTCAAGACCGAATACGTGAGTGCCGAGGTTCAGGAGGCCGTGAGCGAGGAAGAGGATGATGAGAACGACTTGGTTCCACGTGCTCCAATCGTAACCGTCATGGGTCACGTAGACCATGGTAAGACCTCTTTGCTCGACTATATCCGCAATACCAATGTGATTGCCGGTGAGGCAGGTGGTATTACCCAGCATATCGGTGCTTACAGTGTGACATTGAAGAGTGGCCGCAAGGTTACATTCCTTGATACTCCAGGTCATGAGGCGTTTACCGCCATGCGTGCCCGTGGTGCTCAGGCTACCGATATCGCCATCATCATCATCGCAGCCGATGACTCTGTGATGCCTACTACCAAGGAGGCTATCGCCCATGCACAGGCTGCCGGTGTGCCAATGGTATTCGCCATCAACAAGATTGATAAGCCAGGTGCTAACCCAGACCGTATCCGTGAGGACTTGGCAAACATGAACCTGCTCGTTGAGGAGTGGGGTGGTAAGTATCAGTGCCAGGAAATCAGTGCCAAGAAGGGTATCGGTGTTCACGATTTGCTCGACAAGGTGCTCCTCGAGGCTGATATGCTCGACTTGAAGGCTAATCCTAACCGTCGTGCTACAGGTACCATCATCGAGTCTTCTCTCGACAAGGGTCGTGGATATGTTTCTACCGTATTGGTTGCCAACGGTACCTTGAAGGTTGGTGATATCGTACTCGCCGGTACTTCTTGGGGTCGTGTGAAGGCAATGTTCAATGAGCGTAATGCCAACATCAAGTCAGCTGCTCCTGCAGAGCCAGCTATCATCCTCGGTTTGAATGGTGCACCTACAGCAGGTGACCAGTTCCACGTAATCGAGACTGAGCAGGAGGCTCGCGAAATCGCCAACAAGCGTGAGCAGTTGCAGCGTGAGCAGGGCTTGCGTACTCAGAAGCGCTTGACCTTGGGTGATATCTCTCACCGTATCGCACGTGGTGAGTTCCATGAGTTGAACGTCATCGTGAAGGGTGATACCGACGGTTCTGTTGAGGCATTGAGCGACTCATTCATCAAGCTTTCTACCGAGAAGGTTCAGGTGAACGTAGTCAACAAGGCTGTGGGTCAGATTTCTGAGAACGATGTGATGCTGGCATCTGCTTCAGATGCTGTCATCGTTGGGTTCCAGGTTCGTCCATCTGCCGATGCTCGCAAGGCTGCCGACCGTGAGGGTGTTGAAATCAATACTTACTCTATCATCTACGATGCTATCGATGATATCAAGAGCGCGATGGTAGGTATGCTCGACAAGGTGAAGAAGGAAATCGTTACCGGTCAGGTTGAGGTTAAGCAGACCTTCAAAATTTCCAAGGTGGGTACTATTGCCGGTGGTCTTGTTACCGAGGGTAAGGTACACGCTAAGGATAAGGCTCGCGTTATCCGCGATGGTATCGTGATCCGTACTGCTGAAATCGGTGCCTTGAAGCGTTACAAGGACGATGTCAAGGAGGTGGTTACCGGTATGGAATGCGGTTTGAGCCTCGTCAACTACAACGATATCCAGGAGGGCGACGTTATCGAGACCTTCACAGAGATCGAGGTAGAGCAGAAATTGTAATATAGCATATATTATATATAATAAGGTAGGGATGAGTCCTCAGCGGCTTATCCCTATTTAGGGTTAAAATAACGAAAGGTTATTCTAAATAAAATGGCAGAGAAAGAACAAGAAAAGAATCAGTTTGTCAAGCAGGTGGCTGAGCAGAAGTATGAATTCGGCTTTACCACCGATGTACATACTGAAATCATAGAAAAGGGTCTCAACGAGGATGTTGTGCGCCTGATCTCGCAGAAGAAGGGAGAGCCAGACTGGATGCTCGAATTTCGTCTGAAAGCCTACAATTACTGGAAGACGCTCAAGGAGCCAAAGTGGGGGCACGTGCACGTGCCACCTGTTGACTATCAGGAGATTTCATACTATGCAGACCCTTTGGCAAAGAAGCCAAAAAACAAGGAGATTGATCCTGAGTTGGAGAAGACATTCGACAAACTCGGTATTCCTCTGGAGGAGCGTCTGGCTTTGAGCGGTACCGCCGTAGATGCCATCATGGACTCTGTGTCGGTGAAGACTACCTTCAAGGAGAAACTCCGTGAGAAAGGTGTCATCTTCTGCAGTATCGGTGAGGCTGTGAAGGAGCATCCTGATTTGGTAAGAGAGTATCTGGGAACCGTGGTTCCTTATCGTGATAACTTTTATGCAGCCTTGAACAGTTGCGTATTCAGTGATGGCTCATTCGTTTATATTCCTAAGGGCGTCCGCTGCCCGATGGAGTTGAGCAGTTACTTCCGCATCAATGCCCGTAACACCGGTCAGTTTGAGCGTACATTGATTATCGCCGATGATGATGCCTACGTTTCTTACCTGGAGGGTTGTACAGCGCCAATGCGTGATGAGAACCAGCTCCATGCGGCTATCGTAGAGATTATCGTCAAGGATAATGCAGAGGTGAAGTACTCTACCGTTCAGAACTGGTATCCTGGTGATGAACATGGTAAGGGTGGTGTATTGAACCTTGTAACCAAGCGAGGCGACTTGCGTGGCGTGAACTCTAAGTTGAGTTGGACTCAGGTAGAGACAGGTTCTGCGATTACCTGGAAGTATCCTTCCTGCATCTTGCGTGGCGACAACTCTGTAGCTGAGTTCTACAGCGTAGCTGTTACCAACAACTATCAGGAGGCCGATACCGGTACCAAGATGATTCACATGGGTAAGAACACCAAGAGTACCATCATCTCGAAGGGTATCTCGGCAGGTCATAGCCAGAACTCCTATCGAGGTCTGGTTCGTGCTACATCCAATGCTGACAATGCCCGCAACTACAGCTCCTGCGACTCCTTGTTGCTGGGAAGTGATTGTGGAGCGCATACCTTCCCATATATGGATGCCCATAACGACACAGCCGTGTTCGAGCATGAGGCAACCACCTCGAAGATTTCAGAAGACCAGCTCTTCTATTGCAATCAGCGAGGCATTCCTACCGAGGAGGCTGTCGGCTTGATCGTAAACGGTTATGCCAAGGATGTGCTCAACAAGTTGCCTATGGAGTTTGCCGTTGAGGCACAGAAACTCCTGAGTGTTTCACTCGAAGGAACTGTAGGATAAAAAATGAATAGAAAGTGAGGCTTGTGATGAAAAACTGTATCTTGTTATTGCTGTTGGCAGTGCATTTGAATGCTTTTGGTCAGATCCTTTCCAAGATAAGACCTGTAAATTTGACTGCTCAACAAGATTCGATTGTAAGAGGTTTTGCTTCTGAGTATAGGCCGATATATACTGTCGATGGGCATTTTTATGGCTATTTTAAGTTGGATGCTTCTGCTCCATCTTCAACGGCTTCTATCATGCTGCAAAATAACAGTGTTTCAGCTTTCTCACATGATATTATACTCTCTGGTGAATGTAGCTTCGTGGTGTTAGACCCTCCTCCTTTGTTTGAGCAATGGGGGTGGACCAAGCCACCTACATTGTTAGAATCAGTATGTGATTTATTAATTGACACAATTTTATAACAATTATGTTAGAGGTAAAGAATCTGCATGCTACTATTGCAGGCAAAGAAATATTGAAAGGTATCAACCTGACTATCAACGATGGTGAGATACATGCTATCATGGGACCTAACGGTTCCGGTAAGTCAACCTTGAGCGCTGTGCTTACAGGTAACCCTCTCTATACCGTAACCGAGGGTGAGGCTATCTTCAACGGCAAGAACCTTCTGGATATGAAGCCAGAGGACCGTGCCCGTGAAGGCTTGTTCCTCTCTTTCCAGTATCCGGTGGAGATTCCTGGCGTATCCATGACCAACTTCATGCGTGCGGCTATCAATGCCAAGCGTGAGTATCAGGGTTTGGAACCATTGAATACAAGCGAATTCATGAAGCTGATGCGTGAGAAGCGCGAGTTGGTAGAATTGGACAGCAAGTTGGCTCGCCGTTCTGTAAACGAAGGTTTCTCGGGTGGTGAGAAGAAGCGCAACGAGATTTTCCAGATGGCTATGCTGGAGCCAAAGCTCTCTATCCTCGATGAAACCGACTCTGGTCTCGATGTGGATGCGATGCGTATCGTGGCCGACGGTGTGAACAAGATGCATACCGACAAGACTTCTGCCATCGTCATCACTCACTACGAGCGTCTGCTCGATATGATTAAGCCAAGCGTGGTTCACGTACTCTATAAAGGTAGAATCGTGAAGACTGCCGGTCCTGAACTTGCCAAGGAGATTGAGGCTCGTGGCTACGACTGGATCAAGGCTGAAGTAGATGAGAAATAAATAAGGAGGATGGCTATGCTTTCAGAAAAACAATATTTAGACTTGTATCAGTCTTCTTCGAGAATAATCAAGAAGAACAGTGCTGAGGTGCTCAATGCGGTGCGCGATGCTGCATTCGAGGACTTCCGTCGCCTGGGCTTCCCTTCCCGAAAGGTAGAAAGATACAAGTATACAGATATGAGCGCCATCTTCGAGCCAGACTATGGCTTGAACTTGAATCGCCTGGAAATTCCGGTAGATCCATACGAGGCTTTCCGCTGCGATGTGCCTAACCTGAGCACTTCGCTCTACTTTGTGGTGAACGATGCTTTTTATAATAAGGCATTGCCAAAAGTAGAGTTGCCAGAGGGTGTTATCGTAGACTCTTTGAACAAGATTGCTGCAGAAAACCCCGATTTCATCGGGAAATACTACGCTAAGATTGCCAAAACCGATGAAGATGGCATCACCGCACTGAATACTTTCCTCGCACAGGATGGCTTGCTGATTTATGTTCCAAAGAACGTAAAGGTGGAGCGAACCATTCAGGTTATCAATATTCTCCGTTCGGATGTAGATTTGATGGTAAACCGCCGTGTGCTCATCGTGATGGAACAGGGCGCTGAGGCTAAGTTCCTCTTCTGCGACCATGCAGCTGATGACAAGAATTTCCTCGCAACCCAGGTTATCGAGGCATTTGTTGGCGAGAATGCCAGTCTCGACCTCTATTGTCTGGAGGAGACTCATTACAAGAACCGCCGTGTCAGCAACGTTTATATCGAGCAGCAGGCTAACAGCCGTGTAAACCATAACGTCATCACCCTTCATAATGGTATCACCCGCAACCGCCTCGACCTCGTATTCAAGGGCGAGGGAGCAGAGTGCTTCTGCAATGGTTGTGTGATTGCCGACAAGAACCAGGTGGTTGATAACAATACGCTCATCGACCACCAGGTGGGTCATTGCACCAGCAACGAGCTTTATAAGTATGTGCTCGATGGTGAGGCACGTGGTGCTTTTGCCGGCAGAGTATTGGTTCGTCATGGTGCCCAGAAGACTGTTTCTCAGGAAACCAACCAGAACCTCTGTGCAACGAAGACTGCCCGTATGTTCACCCAGCCGATGCTGGAGATTTATGCCGATGATGTGAAGTGTGCGCACGGAAGTACTGTAGGTCAGCTCAACGATGCCGCATTGTTCTATATGCAGCAGCGTGGTGTGAGCCGTGAGGAGGCTAAGTTGCTCCTTCAGTTTGCATTTATCAACGAAGTCATCGACAAGATGGAGCTGGAGCCATTGCGTGATCGCCTACATCATCTCGTAGAGAAGCGATTCCGTGGTGAACTCAATAAGTGTGAGGGCTGCAAGCTTTGCAAGTAGATAATATACTTTTAAAGGAGTTAAGTTCTTAAAATTATGTATGATATCAATCAAGTAAGAGCAGATTTCCCGATTTTATCGAGAAAGGTCTATGATAAGCCATTGGTGTATCTGGATAATGCGGCAACCACGCAGAAGCCATTGTGCGTGCTCGATGCCATGCGCGACGAGTATCTCAATGTAAATGCCAATGTGCATCGTGGTGTTCACTATCTCTCTCAGCAGGCTACCGACCTTCATGAGGCAGCCCGCGAAACCGTGCGCAAGTTTATCAATGCGCCTAAGGTTGAGGAAGTCATCTTTACCCGTGGCACTACAGAGAGTCTGAATCTCGTGGTTTCATCGTTCTGCGATGCCTTTATGAGCGAGGGCGACGAGGTGATTATCTCTACCATGGAGCATCACTCCAATATCGTGCCTTGGCAGTTGCAGGCTGCCAAGAAGGGAATCGCCATCCGTGTGATTCCTATCAATGATAAAGGTGAGATTAACATCGATGAATTCGCTAATTTATTCACCGAACGCACCAAAATCGTGAGCATTGCGCAGGTGAGCAACGTGCTCGGTACGGTGAATCCGGTAAAAGAGATGATTAAGATAGCTCATGAGCACGATGTGCCTGTCATGGTGGATGGCGCTCAGAGTACTCCTCATTTTGCTGTGGATGTACAGGATATGGATTGCGATTTCTTCGCTTTCAGCGGACATAAGATTTATGGTCCTACCGGTATCGGTGTGCTTTACGGCAAGGAAGAGTGGCTCGACAAGTTGCCTCCTTATCAGGGCGGTGGCGAAATGATTGAGAGTGTAAGTTTTGAGAAGACTACTTTCGAGAAATTGCCTTTCAAGTTTGAGGCTGGTACTCCTGATTATGTAGCTACCCACGGTCTGGCAAAAGCCATCGATTATGTTTCTGCACTCGGCATGGATAACATTGCCAAGCACGAGCAGGAATTGACCCGTTACTGCATGGAGCAGATGCGAACCATAGATGGAATCAGACTTTTTGGTGAACAGGAGGGCAAAGATGCCGTTGTCAGCTTCTTGGTTGGTGATATTCATCACATGGATATGGGCACCTTGCTCGACCGTCTGGGCATCGCCGTTCGTACCGGTCATCACTGTGCTCAGCCTTTGATGGACCGCTACGGCATTCTCGGCACTGTTCGTGCCAGCTTTGCCCTGTACAATACCAAGGAAGAGGTTGATGCGCTGGTAGCTGGTGTAAAGCGTGTGGCTATGATGTTCTAAGAAATAAAATATTTTGATATATATATTATATTAGGGTGTGTTGATAGGCACACCCTTTTTTGTTTTATACATGGTCTTGCCTATATGAATAGATATGTATGCTAATGTACGATAGTATATTGCAAAGTCCCGATGAAAAGGCTAACTTTGCACCGACAAATAAACTTAAAAACCGGAAAATGGAGAAAACGTTATTAAGTGTACTTCTGTTGTTCTCTTTGAGCTTGACAGCTCAGAACATCAACAGAAAACTAGTGGTAAAGAGAAACAACCCTCATGTTGAGTCGATGGATTCGCTGAATTCATTGTCTGTAGGCAATGGCGGGTTGGCAATGACTGTGGATGGAACGGGTTTACAGTCTTTTCCTAAGTCATATTCCAAGGGAGTACCTCTTGGAACAATGAGTGATTGGGGATGGCATTCTTTTGCTAACCCTGAGAATTACAAGCCGGAAGAAAGTTGACGTGATTATGATTTCGGGCGTGGGCGAAAAGAGCCTTAGGCTACTCAGATCAAGGATGATCAGCGAAAGAAGGCTGCTGGTAACAGGTTTCGTGTGAATCCTCATCGCCTTCATCTGGGTACATTGGGTCTATCGCTTGATTTCAATCCAAAAGACATCGAGCAGTGAATCAGACCTTGGATATGTGGGATGGCATGATTCGGAGTAGCTTTATATATAAAGGTAAAGCTTACCGGGTTGAGACGGCTTGTGACCCAACACTTGATATGATTGCCACTCATGTGCAGTCTAAGGGAAACATCGCCTTGGATATCCGCTTTGCTTATCCTACAGGCGGTCATGCTGACGATGTCTGCGATTGGAACAAAGATAACCTTCATTCCACAATGCTCGTAGCGCAGGATAAAAAATCGGCAGTTTTGAAGAGAACCGTCGATGAAACCGTCTATTTTGTGATGTTGAGATGGGAGGGTTCTGCAAAATTCAAGCAAAGGGGAAAGAACTTCTATCAGTTGCAGGCGAAGTCTGCCGACCTGAAGTTGACTTGCGAGTATGCCGAGCAAACATCTTCTGCCCGTAAAACTTTCGGTGAAGTGGCGGATGCAGCCAAGGCTTATTGGAACCATTACTGGCAGAAAGGTGCGATGGTAGATTTCGGGCAGTGTAAGGATTCTCGTGCCAAGGAGATGGAGCGACGAGTGGTGCTGAGCCAATATCTTTTGGCTATCCAGAATGCAGGAGAAACTCCTCCTCAAGAAGCAGGACTTACCTATAATTCATGGTTTGGCAAGTTCCATTTAGAGATGATTCTTTGGCACCAGGCACAGTTTGCACTGTGGGGGCATTCGGAACTGTTGGAACGTTCTTTGTCTTGGTATTTCAAGGCAGAACCAAATGCCCGAAAGATAGCAGAACGACAGGGATTCAAGGGAGTACGCTGGATGAAGATGACCGATCCAGATGCAGGAGAGGCTCCTTCTAGTGTGGGAAGTTTCCTAATCTGGCAACAGCCACACCTGATTTATCTGGCGGAATTACTTTATCGTGCTAATCCTTCTCCTGCTATCTTGCAGAAGTATGCTAGATTGGTCGATGAAACCGCGGAATTTATGGGTGACTTTGCAGAATATGATCAAGAGCACGATCGCTATATTCTGCGAGGTTGTATCGCTGCTCAAGAAACCTTGCCTGCTGCAACTACGGTAAATCCGCCGTTTGAGTTGAGTCAATGGCATTGCGCCTTGAAGATAGCTCAAGATTGGCGTGTTCGTCTGGGAAAAACTCGTGAACCCCGTTGGGATGATATCCTAGCCAAGATTTCTCCTTTGGCATCCAAGGATAGTCTGTATCTCGCAGCAGAGACAGAACCTGATACCTATACCAAGGAACGTATGTTCAGCGATCATCCTGCAGTGATGGGTGCCATCGGCTTGTTCCCTTACAACAGTAGGATGATAGACTTCGCCAAGATGAAGAAGACAGAGCAGTGGATTTGGAAGAACTGGAAGTGGAATACCTCCTGGGGATGGGATTATCCGATGATGGCTATGGGAGCCGCCCGCATGGGTGAACCCAAGAACGCCGTGGGTGCTCTGTTGATGAAACAGCAGAAGAATACTTATCTGGTAAGTGGACATAATTACCAAGATGGCAGACTTCGTCTTTATTTTCCTGGCAATGGTGCCCTCTTGATGGCGGTAGCCATGATGTGTGCCGGTTGGGATGGTAGTATTCATCCTAATCCAGGCTTCCCGCAAGATGGCAACTGGAATGTGAAGTGGGAAGACTTGAAGCCTTTGCCATGATGCACAATCTGAGAAGAATCGGTATTGAGTTTCAACGAATTAATAATTAATACAAGTACCTATGAATAGAACAAATAAAATTTTGTTTTCAGCCTTGTTGGCTGGAGGCAGCCTGGCTGCACAAGCGCAGCAGTTGGCCTTTCCTGATGCTCAGGGCTGGGGACGTTTTGCAGCAGGAGCGCGTCAAGGTGGAGCAGTTTATCATGTCACCAACCTGAACGACTCTGGTTCCGGCTCTTTGCGCGATGCAATCAGTCAGCCTAACCGTTTCGTCGTCTTCGATGTAGCTGGTGTCATCAATATCAAAGACCGTTTGGTATTCAAGAATAATCTGTATATTGCGGGTCAGACGGCACAAGGTGAAGGAATCACCGTCTATGGCAATGGCGTTTCCTTCTCTGGTGCAGACAATATCATTGTGCGCCACATGCGTTTTCGTATGGGTCATAAAGGTAGCTCGGGTAAGGATGCGGCAGGTATTGCTTATGGTCAGAACATGATCTTTGACCACTGCTCTTTTTCTTGGGGATTAGATGAGACATTCTCTATCAATCCTGATGACAAGGGAAAACATCCTGATTACATCACCATCTCCAATTGTATCATGGGGCAGGGACTGATGCCTCATAGCGCTGGCGGTTTGATGCAGTCAGATTATATTTCCCTTTATCGTAATCTGTATGTTGACAATGCTACTCGTAACAATAAGATAAAAGGCATCAACCAGTATGTGAATAACATCGTGTATAACTGGAAGAATGGATGCTATATCATGGGTGGAGACTCCAAGGGAGATTCCTTTGTGAACATAGAAGGAAATCTTTTCATCAATGGTCCTGCCAATGGTGGCAATGCCTTCTCTGGTGGCGCTGGCGAGGGTGCCTTCAACTTCTATGGAGAGGACAATTGGCAAGATAGCAATATGGATGGCAAGTTTGATCCAAAGGAAGTAACCAACTATGCTGCCGGTGTACGCCAGTCAACCCGTTATGATTATCCTGAGATGCCTAAGTGGGCAGGAAATACATTGTTGGAGAATCTTCTTCCGATAGTGGGTGCTTCTCTGCCTTATCGTGATTACAGCGATTGTTACATGGTTGATGAGGTGAACTCCTTGGGCAGGCAAGGAGAGTTATTGGCAAATGAGGAAAATCTTCCATATGGTACGCCTGACAAATGGACGGTTTGGGGCGGAAACAAGAAGATAGATAGCGATGGCGATGGTATGCCTGATGCTTGGGAAAAGGCTAATGGTACCGACCCTAATAAGGATGATGCCTTGGTGATTGCTGCTAATGGTTATGCTAATATTGAGAATTATATCAATAGCATTACCGTAGCTGACCGCGACTATTTCCTCCGTATGCCCATGTGCGTAGAGTTTGTTTCTTCTACCAGTTCTTCCATTAAGTTGAAATGGTGTGACTATACCTATGCTGAAGATGGATTCTGCGTTGAAATAACTAAGAAAGATGAGATTCTGTGGAAGGAAGTGGCTCGCACTGCTGCCAATAGTACTTCTTGCACCATCGAGGGCTTGGAACCAGGTGTAGCTTACATGGTAAGAGTGAGAGCTTTTGCTGATGCCGGCAAGTATTCTGAATATTCTCCAGAACTCACCATGGCAACTCGTCCTGTGGAGACGGGTATGGTAGATATTGATTCCTATCAGCCAGACTTAACCTGGAATCCGTCTGCTACCGATTGGGATTTGAAGAGTAAGAGTTGGAATAAGGGACAGGATGCCTTTGTTAATGGCAAGAATGTGCTTTTTGATGCCGCTGGTGACGTTAATGTGAATTTGAGTGAGACTGTTTCGCCAGCCGTTGTTGTTGTGAAAGGCAATGGCAGGGTAGCTGTTGAAGGCGCAGGAGCCATTAGTGGTGAGGCTTCTGTCAATAAGGGAGGCGAAGGCACGTTGGTTTTGAATACATTGAATAGTTATACCGGTCCGACGGTTCTTCATGAAGGCATTTTGGAGATTAATTCTCTGAAGAATGGAAGTGAGCCTAGTGCGATAGGAGCAAGTGCCAACTTTGCTCAAAGTTGGATTTTCGATGGTGGTACCTATTTATATACAGGTGGAACAACCTCTACAGATAGAGCAGCACAGGTTAAGAGTGAAACGGAACTGAACATAGCAGAAGGGGATGCAACTGTAACTCTGAATGGTATGTTCGAGGGTGATGGCGATTTGGCTTTCAATGGTGAAGGTCAGGTTACCATCGGTACCAATAAGTTCTTTGGCTACAAGGGAGCAACCATTCTTCGTGGTGGCAAGCTAAATCTATCAACAACAGATATATCCAAGGCGGGTATCGGCTCATCTTCTAAACTCGTAATGGCTGGTGGAGAACTCAAGACCAAAGGAGAGTCTAATGGTTATGAAACCTATTCTTTCCCTATTGAGGTGAAGGAAGGTACTACCTCCCAGTTCTCGCCTAACCGCCTTTGCTACCTGAAAAACAAGGTAACAGGTTCCGGCAACTTACAGTTGAACATTCCTTATCTGCGTGAGTATCTTCAGGGCAACTATGCTGAGTTTACGGGCCGATTGATAGCGAATGGTGTATCTTCTGAGAAAGACGGCTCGTTGCTCTTGTTCAACAGTGGCAGTGTTACGCTGCCGAATGCTGTGATTGAGGCAACGGGTAATACCCGCTTGGCTTCATGGGAAACCAACTCGAATTTGAAGATTGGCGGTTTGTCGGGTACTTCGAAAACCTATCTCAGTGGTTCGAGCAAGAAAACCAAGGGCTTCACTTGTACTTGGACGGTGGGTTCGGCAAATACCAACGAGACCTTTGCAGGAAAGATTAACAACTGGGCTGCGGGTGGAAGTGGTTACCAGGGAACTGTTTCTATCACGAAGACGGGTACTGGTTACTGGCGCTTGACGGGTAACAACGATTATAAGGGAATTACCAATGTATTGAAAGGTAACCTTATTGTTAATGGAACGAATAGTGGCACAGGTGCCGTGAACGTCATGAAAGATGCCATCCTTTCTGGTAAGGGAAGCATTGCGGGTCTTGTAAGGATTTATGAAGGAGGTAAGCTCCAGGCTGGCGATGTAGAGGAAGGTGCCAATGGTGCGAGATTGACCTTGAAGGGAAATCTGGAGGTGAGAACCGGAGGTGTCGTAAGTCTTCTGGCAGATGGTTCTTCTTATAATACAATCACTGCCGGTTCGGTAACGTTGGAAGATGGTGCCGTGATTCAGATAGGAGAGGAGGCTGATGCTTTGTGCTTCGTGGATGCCGAGACGATTCCTGTCTTCTCTGCCGGAGTAAAGGTGAATGGCAAAGTGCAGATGATTCCTGAAACTCCTGGCGATGGTCAGACTTGGGATTTATCAAAACTCGCCACGGAAGGTGTGGTGAAGGTTGTTGGCAATCCCACATCCATCAAAGGTGTCTTGGCGGGCAAAGATATCAAGAAGATAGAATGCTTCGATATGTCGGGTAAGAAGATAGCTGCGGTAGGTAAAGGTACTTTTATGTATCGTATTACAACCAGGAATGGCGAAGTGCTTACTCGTAAAATAGTAAGATAGCCAAAGGTTTCTGAGGCAACAAGCTGGTGGGAATGTACGATTTGTGTACATTCCCACTAATATTGTACACCGGGGTACGATTTGTTTTCAGGTTATTCATTTCTTTCTCAAAAAATGAGTAACATTGCCATCGTATAAGCCTCTGAACGATAGTTTTTATACAGCACTATTGTTCTTATAAAGAAGCCTAACCAGAATATGAAGCTGCTTAACAAACAATAGGAATCTAAAGACTAATTTATGAATAAGATTTATTGGCAAAAATGCGTGTTGGGCGGACTTTATTCTTCAAAGAATATAAAAATACATCTGATAGAATAGAAATATATGATAGTGTACAATTTTGTATAGCAATAATATGTGAAAAGCACTAATTTTGCCATCGAAAAATAGCTAACAATAAAAATAAATGAAAAAATTAATCTTAAGTATTTGCCTGTTGTTTGCTTTGAGTTCTATGGCTCAGCAACCCATCGATAGAAAGAAGGTGGTAGAGCGTAACAATCCACATGTTACAACAATGGATTCGCTCAACTCGCTCTCTGTAGGTAATGGTGGTTTTGCCATGACAGTTGATGGCACAGGCTTACAGTCTTTCCCTAAGTCTTATTCTCTTGGTGTGCCATTGGGAACAATGAGCGACTGGGGTTGGCATTCTTTTGCCAATCCAGAGAACTATCAACCAGAGGAAAGCTGGCGTTATTACGATTTTGGCAGAGGCCGTAAGGAACCTTATGCCACACAGGTAAAGGACAACAAACGAGCCAAGGCTGCCGGCGACTGGTATCGTGTAAACCCTCATCGTCTGCATTTGGGTACATTGGGATTGTCGCTGGGTGCAGATCCTAAGCAGATCAAGCAGATAGACCAGACTCTGAACATGTGGGAAGGTATGATCAAGAGCAGCTTTATATATAAAGGTAAGGCTTACCAGGTAGAAACAACCTGTGACCCTGTTCTCGATATGATAGCTACTCACATACAGTCTAAGGGAACCATCGCTGTGGATGTACGCTTTGCTTATCCTACTGGTGGACATTGTGATGATGCCTGCGACTGGACTAAGGATAAGTTGCATTCCACGACACTTGTTGCTCAAACATCCAACTCTGCAGTTTTAAAGAGAATAATCGATGAAACCGTATATTTTGTGATGTTAAGATGGCAGGGCTCTGCTAAATTGAAGCAGAAGGGAAAGAACTTCTATCAGTTGCAGGCTAAGTCTTCCGACCTGAAACTTACCTGCGAATATGCTGAGCAGACATCTTCTGCCAACAAGACCTTTGCCGAGGTGGCAGATGCAGCCAAGGCGTACTGGACAGGTTATTGGAAGAAGGGCGGCATGGTCGACTTCTCCAACTGTAAGGACCCACGTGCCAAGGAAATGGAGCGTCGCGTGGTGTTGAGCCAGTACCTGCTTGCCATTCAGGATGCAGGCGAAACTCCTCCACAGGAGACGGGTCTTACCTATAATTCATGGTTCGGAAAGTTCCATTTGGAGATGATTCTCTGGCATCAGGCACAGTTTGCCTTGTGGGGACACCCCGAGATGTTGGAGCGTTCGCTTTCTTGGTATTTCAAGGCCGAGGCCAATGCCCGCAAGATAGCCGAGCGACAGGGATTCAAAGGAGTGCGCTGGATGAAGATGACCGACCCTTGGGTAGGAGAGGCACCTTCAGGAGTGGGAAGTTTCCTGATCTGGCAACAGCCTCACCTTATTTATTTGGCTGAGTTGCTCTATCGTGCCAACCCAACACCTGCACTCTTGCAGAAATATGCACGTTTGGTCGATGAAACCGCCGAGTTTATGGGTGACTTTGCTGATTATGACAAGCAGAACGACCGCTATATCCTTCGTGGTTGTATAGCAGCTCAGGAAACTCTGCCAGCAGCAACAACCATCAATCCTCCTTTCGAGTTGAGTCAGTGGCATTGTGCCCTTCAGATTGCACAGACCTGGCGTGAGCGATTGGGCAAGGAGCGCAATGCACATTGGGATGATGTCATTCAGAAGATATCTCCATTGGCATCCAAGGACAGTCTGTATCTCGCAGCAGAGACCGAGCCTGATACCTATAAGAATGAAAAGATGTTTAGCGATCACCCAGCAGTGATGGGAGCGATAGGTCTGTTCCCATATAATAGTCGCCAGATTGACTTTGCCACGATGAAGAAGACAGAGCAGTGGATTTGGAAGAACTGGAAGTGGGAGACATCCTGGGGATGGGATTATCCGATGATGGCTATGGGAGCCGCTCGCATGGGAGAGCCCGAGAATGCAGTAGGAGCCTTGCTGATGAAGCAGCAGAAGAACACCTATCTTGTAAGCGGTCATAACTATCAGGATGGTCGTCTTCGTCTTTATCTTCCTGGCAATGGAGGTTACCTGATGGCTGTAGCCATGATGTGTGCAGGCTGGGACGGAAGTGTTCATCCCAATCCAGGTTTCCCACAAGATGGAAACTGGGATGTGAAATGGGAAGGCTTGAAGCCCCTCTTATAGTTGGTAGGAAATGAAAAGCCCCAACGCCAAATACTATTGTAAATACAACAATAAACTTATATAAACTTAAAAAAATCATTTTATGCAAAACAAATCACTTATGTTCCAGGTTTGCATGGTATTGTTCATGCTGCTGGTAGCTCCTGTGAAAGGTCTCGCTCAAGGGGTGACTATTTCAGGACAAGTGACGGATGACATGGATGTAGTTATCGGTGCGACGGTAAAAGTTGTTCCCGGTAATACAGGTACTGTTACCGACGTAGATGGTAACTTTAAGCTGACCGTTCCTTCATCTGCCAAGTCTTTGGTTATTTCTTATGTAGGTTACAAGACCAAGACAGTAGACATCAAGGGCCGAACACAGATTAATGTACAGCTCGAGCCCGAGGCTCAGATGCTCGATGAGGTTGTTTCTATTGGTTATGCCAAGGTAAAGAAAAGAGACCTGACTGCTGCTACAGCTTCAGTCAGCGGTAAGGATCTTGCCAATATACCTGCCACTTCTGCCGCTCAGGCTTTGACAGGTAAGGCTGCCGGTGTGAACATCATTACTCAGAGTGGTGCGCCAGGTGCCGATATCAACATTACAGTGCGTGGTGGTACGTCTATCACACAGAGCACCAAGCCTCTCTACATCGTGGATGGTTTCCAGATGGAAGATGGTTTGAGAAATGTCGATATCAACGATATCGAGACCATCGATGTGATGAAGGATGCTTCTGCTACAGCTATTTATGGTGCTGCTGGTGCCAATGGTGTAATCCTTATTACTACCAAGAGCGGTAAGGCCGGCAAGACAGAGGTTTCTTACAATGGTTATGTAAGTTTCCAGCGTCTTGGCAAGAAGCTCGACCTGCTTGGCGTTCAGGATTACGTGAAGTATCAGTATGAGTTCCAGACTCTTCGTGGCAACGAGGATGCTTTCGCAAGCCTTTTTGGTGGCAGCGTAAGTGACGCCGACTTCTATACAGGTGCTTATGACCGTATAGCAAGCGAATATGGCAACCGTGCCGGTATCGACTGGCAGGACGAGGTGTTCGGATCTACAGGTGTGGCTCAGACACATAATATCAATATCTCTGGTGGTAGCGAGAAGACAAAGTATATGCTCAGCTACAACTATACAGGCGAGGATGGTATCATGGCAAAGCATGGTTACTATAAGAACAGTGTCCGTGCCAAGATCAATCACGAACTTTGGAAGGGCGTACGCTTCGACTTCTCTTCTGCCTTGCAGATGACCAAGCTCGAAGGTGGCGGTTCTCTTGGTGGTACTTTGAAGCAGACTATTCTTCAGCCTGTAACTGGTGGTGTTCGTTTCACCAATGAGCAGATGCTCGGCGAAGACCTCACAGATGCCTTCGATGCCATTCCTGGTAGTAACAACTACGACTCTAACAACCCAATTCTTACCAATAACGCTATCACAAACGAGAAGTTTACTCGTCTTGCTACTGTGAATGCTGGTATTGAGTTCGACATCATCAAGAATCTTACATGGCGCACTGCTGGTAGCTATCAGTGGAAGCAGACTCGCACAGACTATTGGGATGATGGTTCTACCAAGACTGCTGCTGCCAACAAGAGCCCTTATGGTTATGGCAAGCGCAACAATGCAGAGGCTTACCAGTGGCAGATTACCAATACATTGAACTATTCTTTCGACCTCAACAAGGAGCATCACTTCTCAGCTCTGCTCGGTCAGGAGACTACTTACTGGGAGACCATGAAGCTCGACAACGAGTATCGTGAGTTCTCTGATGGTAACTTCGGTTTGAATGATGTCAGCATGGGTATTCCTGCAGTTTGGTCATCAGGCAAGACACGTCGTGGCCGTGTATCTTGGTTCACCCGTGTATCTTACAACTATCTGGACCGTTATCTTGTCAACGCTACTCTTCGTGGTGACGGCTCTTCTAAGTTTGCTAAGGGCAACCAGTGGGGCTACTTCCCATCTGCATCTGCTGCATGGCGTATTTCAGAGGAACCATTCATGGAAGGTTTGAAGGATATCTTCGACAACTTGAAGCTCCGTGTAGGTTATGGTACCGCCGGTAACGATAATATCGACGACAACATGTATGCTACTTCTTATGGTTCAGGCCATTATGGCATTGGCGGTAAGGACTATATCACTTATGTTCCAGGTAAGACTCTTGGTAATAAGGACCTCAAGTGGGAGAAGACAGAAACTGTCAACGTAGGTCTTGACGTTTCGGTATTTGGCAGCCGCCTCAATGTAGGTATCGACTGGTACAACAATACCTCTAAGAACCTGCTTATCAAGAACCAGATTCCTTCTTCTACAGGTTATACAACACAGTATCAGAATGTAGGTTCTATCCGCAACCGTGGTGTGGAAATTGTTATCAACGCAACACCAGTTCGTACAAAGGACTTCACATGGTCAACAGACTTCAATGTGGCTTTCAACCGCTCTAAGGTGCTCGATATCTATGGTGGCAGCAGTGAGTCAGACTACTTTATCCAGGAGTACGAGTCTCGTATGGGCTTCAAGATCGAAAAGGGCAAACCTCTCGGACAGTTCTATGGTTTGGTATATGATGGTCTTTACACCACAGCCGACTTTATCCAGAACGAGGATGGTACTTACAAGTTGAAGGACGGTATTGCCAGCCTGAAAGGCTTCGACCGAAAGGCTGTGAAGCCAGGTGACGTGAAGTATAAGGCTTTGGCTGGTGACACTGATGCCAACGGCAACCCAGTATGGAGTACCAATGACCGCACCGTCATTGGTAATGCAGCTCCTGACTTTACAGGAGGTTGGAACAATACCTTTACTTATAAGGGCTTCGACTTGACGGTCTTTATGAACTTCTCGGTAGGCAATGATGTGTTCAACATGAGTACTCAGCGTTTCGTTGGTCCTTACCTGGCCAACCAGAACACTATCTCAGACATGGCTAACCGTTACACCCTCATCGATCCACTCACAGGTAAAGAGACAACCAACCTTGCCCGTTTGGCAGAGTTGAACCCAGGTGAGGATAATGGCAGCCGTATGTGGAATATTTCTTCCAATAACAAGTATGCTATCTCCGACCATAGCAGCTATTACATTGAGAATGGTTCATTCCTTCGTCTGAACACCATCACTTTGGGTTACACATTCCCTAAGACATGGTTGAAGAAGATCTACTTGCAGAAGGCTCGTGTCTATGCGACAATGAACAATATCTGCACCATTACTGGTTACTCAGGCTACGACCCAGAGGTGTCTGCTTCAGGAAGCGCCCTGACTCCAGGTGTGGACAATTCTTCTTACCCACGTGCTAAGAGCTGGGTAGTAGGTGTAAACTTAACATTCTAATCAATTCATTCTAACAAGAGTAATATATGAATAAGATATTAAATATATTAGGTGTTACGGCCATAGCTTTGACCATGACATCTTGCCAGGAGTGGTTGGATATGCCATCTGAGTCATCTGCTGACAGCGGTTCTGTCTTTGAGACAGTATCCCGTGCAGAACTTGCCACAGTGGGTGCTTATGCCAGCCTCCATACTCAGGAGCTGGGCTATCAGCTGCTTGAGGGTACAGACGAGTGTGCCTCAAATGAGAGTAACTCAAAGTATGACGTTTCCAACTACAATTTCACCAACGTTGCAACTATGCTCAGCAGTACATATACTTCTATGTATGCAGCCATCGAGTATGCCAACGTTTGTATTCAGAAGTTGCCCGGTATGAGCGTTTCTGAGAGCGAGAAGGGTAAGGTGAACGCGCTTCTTGGTGAGGCGTTGGCTATCCGTGCCTATGCTTACTGGAATCTGATTCGCTTCTATGGCGACGTTCCTTTCACAACAGTTCCAACATCTGAACTGTCAACCTTTTCTTCTTCACGTACCGACCGTGATGTGATCTACGATCAGTGCATTGCCGATTTGCAGAAGGCTGTAGAGCTCCTGCCATGGCAGGGTGAGGCCAATGCTCCTGCTACACCTGAGCGTTTCTGCAAGAACTCTGCTTATGGTATCTTGGCCCGTGTGGCTCTCTATGCAGCAGGCTACTCTCTGCGTTGGGACCTCAACACTTATGATGCTTCTACTCTTCACATCGCACAGCGTTCGGATGCTGCTCGTGTAAAGGAGCTTTATCAGATTGCAGCTGATGCCTGCAAGGCTGTTATCGAGAAGCGTCAGAATGGCTTGCTCGACAACTATGACCAGTTGTTCAGAGATTTGGGCAACCAGACTTACAACAAGGAAACTATGTTGGAGTATGGTTGGTATGGCGAGAATGCTACCGATGTAAGAACAGGTTATGTCAATGGTATCCCAACTTCAGGTAACGACAATTCTGAAGGTGGTATGGGTAAGGGTGGCGCCCAGATGATGGCGTTCCCAACTCTGTTCTTCGATTTTGACAAGGATGACCAGCGTCGTGACGTGTCTGTCAGCAACTATGGCCTCGTGCTTAGTGCCAAGGGCAATAAGTATCAGATGAATGTATACAACGG
Source organism: Segatella sp. (assembly GCF_977051555.1). Classification (NCBI taxonomy): domain Bacteria; kingdom Pseudomonadati; phylum Bacteroidota; class Bacteroidia; order Bacteroidales; family Prevotellaceae; genus Segatella; species Segatella sp. The sequence continues at coordinate 26,273 of NZ_CDRSSE010000019.1, read as the reverse complement.
TATGGGTGTGGGCAAGTACCGCATCAACTGGAAAAAGGAGATGGGCGCAACCAACAGCAAGCGTAACATCAATTTCCCATTGCTTCGCTATGCCGACGTACTGCTGATGTATGCTGAGGCTCTGAACGAGGTGAACAATGGTCCTACTCAGGAGGCCATCAATGCTGTGAAGGAAGTACGCAAGCGTGCCTTCCGTGGCGACGAGACCAAGGCTGCCGCAGGTATTCCTACTAACCATGACGACTTCCTCACCTTCATCCAGAAGGAGCGTAAGCTCGAGCTTTCCAACGAGGGTCTGCGTCGTACCGATCTTACTCGCTGGGGTAAGCAGTATGAGATGCTGATGGCTGCCAAGCAGCGCCTGATAGACTTGGCCAAGCGTGATGGCGAGTTTGCCAACGTGCCAGTTTATCGTGCTTACTATCTCTCAACCACACCTAAGTTTGAGGATCCAACCATCGCTTTGAGCTATATCGACCTCTCACAGGCTGAGGTGGAGAATTTGGGACTTACTGCCGATCAAATCAGTGGTCTTAAGATTTTGAACAGTAATACCACAGGCAAGGGCTCTACTACTGCCGACCTTTACGAGAAGGACGGCAAACTGTACAGCGAGGCCAACAAGCCTGAGGGTGCAGTGAAGCATACCTACACCATCCTCAATATGTTCAGTGTCGTTTCTATCAAGCAGAAAGGCAACTTGTGTGTAGAGGACGTAACTGGAGTGTCGAGCAACAATGCCTGGCTCACAGGTAATTCTGGTGTATTCTATGGCTTGCAAAAGAATATGACAGAGCTGATGCCGTTCAACACCTCTAAGATTCTTGATGTAAATGCAGGTCTTGAAGGTCAGCAGCATCCAGCTTACAAGTAAGGATTGTTTTTAGTACAGTACATACATTTTGGTAAATAAGAATTATTTTTAGTAAAAAAAGGACGAACTCGTGATGAGCTCGTCCCTTTTTCTGTTTGGTATAAATGCTGTTATTACAGCAGGTTGAAGAGGCTTTTGCCCGTGTTGAGCAGGTTCTTCATCTTTTCTTTTGAGCTTTTCTTTTCCGTCTTGTCCGATGAGTCGCTGTCGTTGTTTCTCATATTCTTCATGTTTATATGGTTAGTGATTGCAAATATACGCTAAAGCTGACAAACAAGCAAGAATATTGCGATAATTTTTTTATCGCCCTGCCATAAAAATCTTTTCTTATAGAGACAAACTTCCGAGAAGTCTGCTCCCAACTGCTTCGCCTAACCTTTATTTAGTTAAATATATGTCACATACAATGAAATATAGCTTATATTTGACTAAATATAGGAAGTGGCTCATGCTTAGGAGCAGTCTTCCATGGACTTTGTGATAGGCTTTCCATGGTTTTGTGGTAGGGTGAAGTGATTTTTGTGGTAGGGAAATTTGGTTTTTCCAAGTATTTGGCGTATCTTTGCACCGTGTTAAGAACTAATCTGAATAATGAGATACAGTAATTTTTTTATGGCGGCGGCTTTTGCCTTGCTCGCCAGTTCCTGCCATGATGGCGGACAGCGTGGCGTTGGTACGGAGCCTATGGCACAGATAGCGGTGGAGAAGCATGCTGAGATTCTTTCCCTTCCCATAGAGGTGAAGGCGAAGAGGGTAACCATTCAGGAAGGATTGCCCTCTAATGTCGTTAGCGATATGCAACAGGACCAGAAGGGCTTTCTGTGGTTTTCCACGCATAATGGACTTGCCCGCTACGACGGTAACGTGGTAACAACCTATTTGGACAACGACAGTACTGGCGTCTCTGCTTTAATCGGTCGTACGAAGAAGGCTTTGGAGGATGTTACCTATAAGAAGTTGTGGGTGTATTCTTCTTCTGAGAGATTAACTTGCCTGAATATGGTGGACGGCAAGGAGGAGAAGTACTATCAGGAAGTAGAGAAACTTCATTTCACTAACTGGAAGCTGGTCTGTGACGGAATGTTCTGGCTTTGGGGAGCCAAAGATGGAGCCATGTTGGTAGATTATCGCAGTGGTTCTTTCTTGACACGTAGGTTTGCCCAGGCAGAAATAGGTTCTTCCCGAGTTCCCCTGATAGACAGTCTGGACAAAGACAATGTGGTGCTTTGTACTACGGACAAGGTTTTCCTTTATTCCGAAGGTCGTCTGTTCTGCATAGCCAAGGGCATGAGAATGTCGCGTACGCGCCCCTTCCATCATAAGATGCTGATGGTTTCGGAGAAGGGCGATGTCTATGTTCTTCGACAAGGCAAGCTGCAGCGGTTTTCCCATGTAGCCTATGTTGACGGTGAGGTAGCTACCGGAGATTTGCTCATGGGCAACAGATGGATACTTTTTACCAACCGCCGCTCTTTCTCTATCGATGTGCGTACGGGAGAGGTTGCGGAATGTGAGGGCGAATGGCTTATCCCCAATGGCAGGGTGTTGACAGACAACAAAGGCAGAAAGTGGATATACAACAAGACGGGCGTGCTGCGCTTGGTAAGACAGGACAAGCTTGTGCCCCTGATTCTCTTCCCCCAGCAAACCACCAATTACATCGACCATGAGCGATTCCATATCGTAGAGGACAATCATGGGCTCATCTGGATTTCTACTTATGGCAAAGGACTTTTCGTGTTCAACCAGAACCTGACCCAGAGCCAGCATTTCGTGGCAGACAAGTTGGGAGAGTCGCCTATAGCCTCCAACTATCTTCTCGGCATTATTGCCGACCGTCACGATGGTGTGTGGGTAAGCTCGGAATACGGAGGCGTGTCGCACATCCAGGTGATGGACAAGGGTGTGGAACGCATTTATCCTAATGGTGAGGGCAATATGGACTTTTCGAATGTCGTTCGAATGGTGAAGAAGATGAATGACGGCACAGTCATGGTGGGCACCCGTGAGGGAAGTCTTTACCACTATAGTGCCGACATGAGCCAGGTTTTGGGCAAGAGCCACTTCGACTCGAATGTTTACGGCATAGTCCAGATGCCTAATGGTGAAACCTGGATAGGCACCCGTGGCAAGGGAATCTATGGAGCCAAAGGACTCGACTTTAAGGACAGAAACGTGTTCTGTATGGCTTCCGATGCCAAGCATCGCATGTGGATAGGAACCTTTGGAAAGGGATTGAGCCTTGTCTATCCACGTAAGGATGGCTATGGTGTGAAGACTTTCTTTGCCGACAGCGTGGGGCTTAACGAGGTGAGATGCATGGTGATAGATAAGCATGGCGTGCTTTGGTGCGGAACATCGGGAGGTCTTATCCGTATTCCTACCGATGAGTTTGTGAAGGATGCCAGCCGATATAAGACTTACGTGCGTGATTATGAAATACGTGATGTAATTGTCGACAGACAGGGACGTCTGTGGCTCTCTGCATCGGGTGATGGACTGGTACAGGTAGAGCCGGGGGATGGTGAGGCAGAGCCTAAGTTCTACGTCTTCAATACCTCTAATGGACTGGTCAACAATCTGGTTCAGTCGGTGGTGGACACACCTGATGGCAATCTTTGGATTTCTACTCAGCAGGGAGTGACAGCCTGGAATGCCCGCAAGAAGTCGTTTGAAAACTATATGTTCTCACGCAACCCTATGGGCAATGTGTATAACGAGAACTCGGCAGTATGTCTTGATGACGGCAGAGTGGTGCTGGGTGGCAACTATGGTCTTACCATTATCCAGCCTTCACGTCTTAGTCATGTCAGCGGGCTCACCGACGTGGTCTTCACCTCTTATCCTTATTCAGATGAGATAACGCTGACCTATGAGCAGCGTTCGCCCAACATACATTTCTCTACGCTCGACTATTCCGATGTGCGCAATGTGAAGTATACCTATCGTCTGGAAGGCTTCGACCAGGCATGGAGCAAACCTTCGTCCACGCCCTGGGCGGCTTATCAGAAACTACCAGCTGGCAAGTATGTTCTGCATGTCAAGGCATGTACGTCGGATGGCACCTGGGGTAAGGAGAGTACGTTAGTTATTCGTGTCAAGCCTCCTTTCTATCTTACGTCCTGGGCGATAATGATTTATGTGCTGCTTGTTCTGGGTGTCATCATCTTGGTGGTGAAGTTTGTACACGACAAGAATGTGCTTCGCAACCGAATCCGTCTTGAGCAGGAGCTCACTCGCTACAAGTTGGTCTTCTTCACCAATATAGCCCACGAGTTCCGTACTCCTCTCACCCTGATGCAAGGCTCGCTCGAGAAGGAGAAGCGCATCATGAAAGCCAACCGCTGGCAGACAGAGTTGGAGAAGACTATACGGGTGATGGACAAGAGTGTGCAGCGTATGTTGCGACTCATCGACCAGCTATTGGAGTTCCGCAAGATGCAGGCTGGTAAGCTGAAGCTGTCCTTGCAGGAGACCGATGCCGTGATGTTTGTCAAGGGCATCTGCCGTATGTTCGACGATGCAGCCGAGTCGAAGGAGATAGCTTACAGTTTCGAGTCGTCGGAGCCGGCACATGCGATGTTCCTCGACCAGCAGATGATAGACAAGGTGGTGTTCAATCTTTTGTCCAACGCCTTCAAGTACACCCCTGCCAAGGGAACCATCTCTGTAAGCCTCTCTTTCACGGATGTGATGACCATCCGTGTGGCTGACACGGGAGTGGGTATTCCGCAGGAGAAGCGAGAACAGCTCTTCAGCCGATTCATGCAGAGCAGTTATACGGGCGAGAGCTTTGGCATCGGACTCCATCTTACCCATGAACTTGTGAGGACGCATCATGGCGAGATAACTTATCAGGAGAACGAGGGTGGAGGTTCGGTCTTTGTGGTCACGATACCTCTGCAGAAAGACTGCTACGAGGCTTCCGACTTCTTGGTAAAGGACAGCCCTATCCTGAAGGCCGATTTGACAAAGGAACGGGACGGACAGGAAGAAAAAACAACTGATGCTGTGCCTTCTGCACCATCTGCTCCGCTCAACCGTCGTACCGTTCTTCTGATAGAAGACGACAACGATGTACGTGAGTTCCTGCTCTCTGAACTGGAGAGCTGTTTCGACCTGAAGGTGGCTTCGGATGGCAAGGCGGGTATTGCCATGGCAAAGGAGTTGGATGTCGACTTGATAGTAAGCGACGTGATGATGCCTGGAATGAATGGCTTCGAGCTTACTAAACGTCTAAAGAACAGTTTTGAGACGAGTCATATCCCCATCATTCTCCTCACAGCCCTCAGTACTGACGAGAATGTGCTCGAAGGAACAGAGTCGGGAGCCGATGCTTACATTACCAAGCCGTTCAGCCCGCAGTTGCTCATGGCTCGCATTCTGCAGTTGCTCAACCAGCGTGAGATACTTCGTCAGAAGTTTGGCAAGGTGCCACAGGAGATTCGTTCTGCCATGCTCAGAAACGAGCAGGACAGCTTGTTTGTCAAGCGTCTTGACAGTATCGTCTATTCTCGCCTTGGCGAACAAGATCTTTCTGTCGACAAGGTGGCAGGACTGTTGCACTTGGGACGCACCATCTTCTATAAAAAGGTAAGGGGAACTACGGGTTATACACCTAATGAGTATATCCGTGTCATCCGACTGAGAAAAGCTGCCGAACTGTTGAAGGAGGGCGAGAAGAATGTGTCGGAGGTGGCTTATGCTGTAGGTTTCGACAATCCGTACTACTTCAGCAAGTGCTTCAAGGAGCAGTTTGGTATGCCGCCATCGCAGTACAGAAGTTAAAATGGTTTTTAAAGGAGATTTTCTTTAGGAGTTAAAGAAGTTAAGACAATAGTCTATTTGGATAAGACGCAGGACATTAGTCCCTTACCTCCAGAAATATACGTTACCCACTAAGCATTTGTCTTAACTCCTTTAACTTCTTAACTTCTTCTTTTTTAAAAAGAACTACTTAATGGCTTTACCATTTAGTTTCACTTTGTTGAGCTTGCAACTGCCCAATACCGATGTGTCCATAATTCCTACAGGGTCGGTGACATCGATGTTTTCGAATGAGAAACTACCCAAGTCGTAGTTTTCTGAAGGTATCATTGTGTAGAACTGTTTGGTGCTCTTCACCTTGATATTCTTCATCTTCACGTTGTTGATGACTGAACGGGGCATGTCGTCTCTGTCTTTCTTGTCGTAGAACTGGGTCCAAATACGGGTTCTGATGCCGAAGGTAACTACTCCTGTACAGTTTTCTGCCAGTACATCCTCGTATTTCTGTGGTGTGTCGGGGCGCATCTTGAAGAGCAGAATGTTGCTGGTTCCGTTGAACTGGCAGTCTCTTATAATCACATTCTTGGCATCATAGCATTCGCTTCCGAAGGTGACACCTCCACCGGCTTTCTTGAAATAGCAGTTCTCTACAATGACGTTGCGGCAGGGAGCATTGGTGCTGTCCTTGTCTACGAAGGTTCCCTTGCCGCCTTTCAGACACACACCGTCATCGTTCACGTTTACCCAACAGCCTCTTATCAGCATATCCTCGCATCCATCGATGTCTATGGCGTCGGTGCTTGGACCTTTAGGATAGCCGCTTGTCGGTGCGTAGATATACAGGTTGAGGTATTTCACGCGCTTGCACTTGTACAGATGGTTGGTCCAGAAACCAGAGTTCACCATTCTGATGCCGCTTACCTTCACGTCGTTGGAGTTGGAGATGTAGACCAGTCTTGGGCGGAGAGCCTCCAAGTTGGTACACTTCTTGATGACTTTTCGGCGCAGCCAGAACTCATCGTAGAATTTATGTCCGTTGCCGTTGAGGGTTCCCTTGCCTGCAATGGTGAAACCATCGTGATGATCGGCATTGATGAGTGCTGCAAAATAGTCTAAGGTCTGACCTTCCAGTCGAGTCTTCACTATCTGATAATGGGTGATGGCATCGCTTCCTTTCAGTGTGGCGTTCTCTTCCAAATACAGGTTGCAGCCTGGTTTGAAGAAGAGAGAGCCTGTAAGATAAGTGCCTGCAGGCACCACGATGACTCCGCCACCATTGGTATGACAACGGTCTATGACTTCCTGAATCTTCTGGGTCTGAATGATGGTTGAGTCATTTACCACTCCATAATCGGTAATGATGTAGGGCTTGCCCATGTCCTTCAGTTCCACACCAGTGGTGTCGGCAAACCATGAAGAGATAGGTGTGCCGTCGGGGAAAGTGCTCGTCTGCTTCTTGGCTGAGCAGCCGAGCGAGATAGCGATAGCTGATAAAAGAATACAAATTGTTTGTTTCATATTTACTTGTGATTAGTTTTTTGCAAAGATAATGCAAATCGAATGCAGAGCATCTAGCTTGCTTGAATGTTATGCTGAGATGCCGCTTATTTTCTGCAAAGATACAGGTTTCATCGTCCTTCTTTCCTATAGTTTCATACGTAATCCTAAAAAATAATCCATCAAGATTTGTTGGAGTCAATTATTTGTACTACTTTTGCATCAAATAGTTTTTTTTTATTCAGTAAAACACCATTTAGAAGATGTTAGAAAGTCATTATTATAAGGATATGGTAGAGGCTGGCTGCGATGAGGCTGGCAGAGGATGTTTGGCTGGCAGCGTATATGCTGCAGCCGTCATTCTTCCTCCCGGTTATCAGAATGCCGAATTGAACGACAGTAAGAAGCTCACGGATAAGAAGCGCAAGGCGCTCCGCGAGCAGATAGAGCGTGATGCCGTAGCTTGGGCTGTGGGCATTGTTACTCCCGAAGAAATCGATAAAATCAATATCCTCAACGCCAGTATTCTGGCGATGCACCGAGCCCTGGACCAGCTCAAGGTTCGTCCGGAAGCAGTTATTGTGGATGGCAACCGTTTCAAGCCCTACAAGGATTTGCCTTATACAACCATCGTAAAAGGCGACGGCAAGTATCTGTCTATTGCAGCTGCCAGCATCCTTGCCAAGACCTATCGTGATGATTACATGGATGCGCTGGCAGAAGAATATCCGCAGTACGACTGGAAAGGCAACAAGGGTTATCCTACCAAGAAGCATCGTGCTGCCATCAGGGAATTTGGAGTCACTCCATATCATCGCATGAGCTACAATCTTTTAGGCTCAGGTGAATTGAGTATAGATTTCAAGGATTAGAGGCTACAGATATGAGGGTGTGTCATAAGTCTGGAATAATAGTTGGCGCATTCAGGTAGTTCAGTCAAGCAACTCAAGTAGTTCAGTCGAGCAACTCAAGTAGTTCAGTAAGACAATTCAAGTAGTTCAGTAAGCGAGTTCAGACGTCTCAGTTAGCTGATGCAGACGTCTCGGTAAACTGATACAGTCGTCTCGATAAGCTTACAGATACGTCTCCGTTAGCTTACGTAGCCACTTCAGTTACCCGATGCAGCCATATCAGTAACCCAGCGCAGCCTTTATATGAACAAATTTTATGTAATCATCTATCATCCATTACGCTATCCAACGCAAGGCGTTAGAGGGAGATACGCGAGCCCGTATTATAAACTTATGACACACCCTCGATTCATTTTTAGGGCAGTTTTGATAAAAAAAGTAAGAGGACGAACCTTCACAGGCTCGTCCTCTTTGTTTTTTTATTAAATATGTATATCTGATAATATAATTTAGTAAGTCAGATCACCACTCTTTACAGTGTGGTTCTTGCCACCATCCCAAGACTTACCAGTGCGCCAACGTGGGTCACCGATTTCCTTGGTATAGATAGGATGTTTCTTCACCTTGTCAGAAGCATTGTAGTAGAAACCACTGATGTCTGAATAACGGTAAGCATCCTTCTGGAACTTCTCCTTGGCATTTACTGTACCGATAGTCCAAGGGCTCTTGAAGAGCTCGCCAGCCTCAAGCTGGTAACCTACAGCGTCAGCCTCATTCTCGTTATGGTTGTCACCAAACTTAATTTGGGTTTCACCCATACCACCGATGTTGAGGGCTCCCTTGTTGTAGCCGGCACCAGTCTTTGAGTTAGAGAATGCGTTCTGCATGAACATACCATCCAGGAGGTTTGACTTAGGGTCTGTAGATGTCTTATACTTGTCGTAAGCAGGAACTACGGTAGAGTAGTTGTCTGCGAAGTCGTAAGTAATATCCTTGGTATTGATGATCATACCCTTCTGGAAGTAGTCACGGCCACCATCATTCTTGTTACCGGCAAATACGAAGAGGTTCTTCTTGCAGGTAATCTTAGAACCACCTGGAGCATACTGAATCTCGAACATCAAACCGTGGCTCTTGTTGTTAGAGCGTGGTGAGAAGTTAACGAATGTATTGTTAGATACATTGATGTTCCATGTTGTACCATCAGGCCAAGCCAGGTTCTTTGCCTCTGTAATCAAGGCGTGGCGTGGACTGTTGATGATGGTATTGTTGGTAAAGGTCAAATTCTTGTAGAAGTTTGACTTACGGTTGTTTCCTGGACCTGCGAACCAAGAATAGCCACGGCCATTGGTATCATAACCACCTTCATCATAGAATACACAGTCGTTGATGGTCAACTTTTCAATAATCTGACGGTTAGGACCCTGGAAACGGATGAAACCACGAACGTGACCGCTGAATGTACATCTTTCGATACGCAATTCAGAGAGTGAGAATGACAATCCCTGACTGTACATATTCATGAAGTAGTTCTGGGTAATAGTACATTGTGGATTACCGCCTTCTCCCTTCTGGTCAAAGTAGTTGAACCATGCCATTGGGTGGAAGTTGATGTCCTGCATGATGATAGGCTGGATAGCCAATGTCACACCGTTCTCAGCACCTGAACGTGCATTACGGCACAAGCCCCAGTTCACTGCATTTGCTGCGGTCTTTGCCTCGCTGTTGTAACCGATTCCCTGAAGAATGGTTGCACGACCCTTACCTGCAGCAATATCCGCAGGATTGGTTGCAATGGTAAAGCCCTTGGTCATTTCAACTGTTGAAGAGCAGTAGTAGGTCTTGCCACCTTCCAGATAGAAGATCTGACCTTCTGCAATCTTATTGTCAGACATATAGTTGGTCAGGATGGTATCGATACGGGTAGCAACAAGGTCCTCGCAACCGAAAATCTTACCCTTCTGCAAGCCCATGTTCTGCAACAAGGTATCGCGCTTAGCCTCTTCTGCAGTGTTTGCCTTGATGAGGATTGGTTCACCAGGATCACCTTCCATACGTACCATGGTAGAGTTGTACTGGCGGTCGTAGTAGCGCTTGATATTGTTGTTCTGTCCGCTTACGATATAAGCAGCGTTAGATTCCAGACCTTCAATATGAACACGACCGGCAGCACGCTGTTCTGCAGTAGGTTTGATGATGTGTTCTGGAAGCTGTGCGTTATCTGCTGATGGAACTACGCGGATTTCATCGAATACCCACTCTCCATCCTTTACTTCTGCACCAGCCTTGAAGAACTCCTTGTAATCTTTCTCGTAATCGCCTTCTGTCTGTGGCATGAAGCACACATCCATAGAGGTCTTGGTTACATTCTCTGTCCAGAATACACTAGGTACATCGTAGCGCATACCAGTTGTCAATGAACCAGTCTGGTTACGGCTGTCGTCACGAGACTGGTCATTCTGGTGAGAACCATCACCCATACCAAACCACTTGGAGTTATGAGGATTGTTCAAATCGTTTTTGTCAACGAGTGCACGGATAGCATACAGGTAACCTGTGCTATACTGCAAGTCTTCGTGCAGGAAAGAAAGCTGGTCAGCTGTCAATATGGTATCCAGAAGATTTGGATTTTCCTCTTTTTCCCATGAGGTTCCTGCTACTTTTGCTTTCAATTCGTATGCATCTGCACCGTCTACACCATACCAGAACAGGCGCATATCATTCACGTGCGTACTTGCCTTATAGCCGTGCTGCTGCAGGTAGAGTGCGATGTTCGGATCCACTCTTGAAGCAATATCACAATAATAAGGAGTGGTTGATGATGCCGTGTTCGGTGTAGTACGGAACATAGGCATAGGCAGACGGTCAGCGTCTGCATCGTTGTAACCATCGTCGTCTTTGCACGAAGCAAAGAACGACATGGTTGCAGCTAATATCATTGAAAATATAAATAATTTCTTCATATCTTTTATGATTCTAAGTCATTGATTAATAACCATAATAATTCTTGTACTGTCCGATACTGCGGCTAATCACATCTTTTGGAATTGGCAGGATGTATCTTACAGATGGGAGAGTAGACAAGTCAACTTCGCTACTGTACTCAGGAATGTTGGTAGTCTGCATTACTCCCAACTGGTCGATGTAGATGTAACCTCTGATAGAGCATCTGCACTGAGCCTTAGCTATACCAGTGTTCTCATCGAGCCAGTCGAAAAGATATGCTTTCTTCCAGTCGGCTTCTCCACCTTCCTGAGGCATAAACTTACCGTTGAGTCCCCAGTTCTCCCAAAGGTTATCGATGCTGAAGTCATCGCCCTCAGTCTTGTAAACCTCAATGATACCAAGGCTACCATCTGTATTGGCGAAGTTGAATACCTCTGGATAGTTGGCTGCATTATACTTCTCTGGATTTTCTGCTACCTGCTGGTTCCACTGGGCTCTTGTACGGGTTCTGTAGAAGAAGTCGTTTGGTAAATCATTGAAGATGCCATCTGCGTCGTAGCTGTCGTCACGGTCGCATCCCATACCATAATACTTCCAGAAGTTCTTGTAGAGCACCTGGCTGTAGAGGTTCCAGCGAACGAGATCCTTCCAACGGATGTTCTCACCGCCAAACTCCCAGGCACGCTCGTCAACGATAGCCTTGAAGAACTCATCCTTGGTACCGAGTGCACTTACATAGCCGTCTACCTTTTCAGCCTTGTTGGCTGCACCACGGAATGCACGCTCACGAACCTGCTTCAATGCATTCTTGGCTGCATCTGTAGGACCGTTCAACTCGTTTTCAGCCTCTGCAAACATCAGGAGAACGTCTGCATAGCGCATATAAGGGAAGTTGATACCGGTATTGCCTTCAGAGGTGTTACCCTGAGTATGGCTTCTATCCCAAAGCTTAGACCACTTCAGACAGTAGTTGGTATATGAATTCTGTAAAGCAGCAATACCGTTGTAACCGTATGACCAGTAGCCTACAGTATTGAGGCGTACATCTTCCTTGTCGAATGTGAAGCGATAGAAAGCATTCAAACCTACGCTACCACTCATCTTACCCCAAGGGTGATCGGTATCACCGGCACTAGAGAAGTCTGCCTTAGGACCTTGGATATAACCGATATTTCCGTTTACATTCTGTACGAATGGGATTTCGAAGATGACATCATCGTTGCTGACAACGGTATAGTTACACTCATCGTTGAACACCTTCATATAGTCGTTGGTCAACGCATGAGTACCTTCCTTGATGACAGAATCAGCGTATGTACGGGCAATCTTGTAATACTCCTCATAGTCAGCAGCACGCTCCATGGTACCTGCAGCCTTTGTATCTTCGCCATGGCGGAGAGAATAACCGGCACGGAACATAGAGATACGTGCAATGAGAGACCATGCAAACTCCTTAGAGCAGCGTTCTACGCCTTCTGTGATTTCCTTAGCCTTCTTCATCTTAGGAGCAGCCTGCTTCAGGTCGTTGATAAGAGCTGTAAGAATCTCATCACGGGTTCCCATAGGCATGATCAGTGACTCCTGATCGTAAGTACGGGTGAAGGTGAAAGGAATATCTCCCCAGAGAATCACCAGGTCGAGATAGTTCATAGCACGGATACACTTAGCCTCACCAATCATCTGGTCGAGGTCTGCATTGCCGTAGAGTGATGACTTCTCTGCTGCATTTATAAAGTTGTTCGCACGCTCAATAGTCTGGTAAGCTGCATCCCAGGTGCTCTTGATGCTGCTACCGTCAGCCTCACCGTCAAACTGCTTCCAGTCGTTGTGGCTTACGCTCTTCTCTTCTGCTGAAGAAGTAGAGAATTCTACATCGCTGCTGAAATTGAAGGTGGTGAGGTATGCATTGCCGTATGTATTACCGCTACAGGTAGACTGATATACTGAATTCAGCAAACGGTCGGCCTCTTCTGTACTGCTGAACACTTGTTCGTCGGTCACCTTAGAAGGAGCGTCTACATCCAAGTAGTCGTTGCAGGAAGACAAGCCTGCCAGCAACAGACTGCACATCAATATATTTTTAATTTTCATATTGTATTTCCTTATTATATATTATATACCTAGTTTAGAATGAAAGGTTCACACCGAAGAGGTAGCTGTGGCTACGTGGGTAGCGGTTCCAGTCAACGTTAGGTGTCAAGCCATTCTGAATGTCAACTTCTGGGTCATAGCCAGAGTAGCCTGTGATGCAGAAGATGTTAGAGCCTGTAACATACAAACGGAGGCGAGAAATACCCCACTTCTTTGTAAGGGTTGTAGGCAATGTGTAACCGATTGTCAAGTCGTTGAGACGGAGGAATGAACCATCTTCTACGAAGTTAGAGAGGGTGTAGTTCTTGGTTACATCCTGTGGGTTCCACAATGTCTTACCGCTATTAATCTCTTCGTAAATATCGAGGTAGTCGATGTGCTGTGAATTGCCCAACAGGCACTCGTTGAGGTTGTAGATACTCTTGGTTCCATCTGCATTCTCGATGTAGATATCTCCATGATAAACCCAACGGTTGTTGTAGTCAAACTTCTTCAATACGTTGCGAGGGTTGGTCTGGCTGGCACCCTTTGCTGATGAAAGCTGGTATGCGGTAGCGTTGATTACGTCGAAGTCGAGCATATAGGTGAAGTTGGCTGTGAAGTCGAAGTTCTTCCACTTTCCTGACAAACCGAAACCACCCTGTACCTTAGGGTTGGTATTACCAACTACAGTACGGTCGTTGATGTCGATCTTGCCATCACCGTTGATATCTTTCAACTTGATACGGCCAGGAGCTGTACCAAACAGACCTGTTACGGTTGGCTTCTCCTGTACGCCTGGGTTCTCTGCCAGGTATGCCTCATCATTGACAGCATAGCTATAGCCATTTCTGTGGAATTCGTTGAAACCGTAAAGACCTTCGTATACATAACCATAGATAAGACCTACTTCCTTACCCTCTACAAGGCGGAAGTTATCCTCTGAATCCCAAGACTTGCCAGGGATGTAAGCGTCTGTACCATTAATCTTCTCTACCTTGGTCTTGTTCATACCCATGTTGAAGTTTGCAGAGAGAACATAGTCCTTACCGCGGAGGATATCACCATTGATAGAAAGTTCGAAACCCTTGTTGGATACACGACCTACGTTCTGCCACTGCTGTGAGTAACCGGTTGTGGTAGGAATCTGGCACTTGTAGAGCAAGTCGCGTGTGGTGTTCCAGTAAACTTCAGGAGTAAGCGTAATGCGACCTTTGAAGAGAGAAATATCAGCAGCCAGGTTGCGGGTTACTGTAGTTTCCCACTTGATCTTGTTGTTAGGGAACAAACCGTCTGATGCATAATACTTGTCACCATTCTGGGTTGTTGTGCTCTCGCCCCAGCTAGGACCACCCTGTGCATTGATGTTATACTGGTAGCGCCAACGGTCATCACCGATGTTGTTGTTACCAGAAAGACCGAATGCGGCACGGATCTTCAACTGGTCGATAACGTCCTTGTTCCACCAAGACTCCTCAGAGATAACCCATGCACCAGAGATAGAAGGGAAGTAACCCCACTGGTTACCTGGAGCAAATCGGGTAGAACCATCGGCACGCATGGTACCTGAGAGCAGGTACTTGTGCTTGTAGTTGTAGTTCACCTGACCGAAGAAAGATGCAATACGGTTAGGAGTTGTTACGCTTGATGTGCTGGCGTATGCAGAACCCAGACCCATGTTGTTGAAAGCATATCTTGGAGATGTGCTCTGTGGGAAGTAGCGGGATGCCTGATAATTGGTTGTGGTTTGGGTATGCTGAACTTCCTGACCGAGCAAGAAAGAGAGATTATGCTTCTCCTTCAAGGTTAAGCTATAGTTCAGGGTATTTGTCCATGTATACTTGAAACCACGGGTGTTTGTAATCTGAGCCACAGGCATGTTCTCGTTCTTGGCAGCCTCGTCAGTCAGATAACCATAGAAACGGTTGTTGTCTGAGAATGACCAGAACTGGGCGATGTCTGAACGGAAGGTCAGGTTAGGAATGATTTCCCATGTGAGACTAGCCTGATTGGTGAAACTGTAAGAATGCTTCAGCAGATAATTCTGATTGATGTCGTCCATAGGACTAGCCAACTTCCAGTAACGCTCTACAGAGAAGTCCTGCCACTCATCATCATAGCTGGTAAACTCACGGAGACCATTGGTAGGCTTATAGTTCAATACGCCCACCAAACCACCTGTACCGATGCCGCTGGCACCTGCACCGAGGTCACGACGATAAGTAAAACGAGGGTTTACTAAGAGGTTTACGTTCTTAGCCAACTTGACATTAATCTTGGTGTTCATGTTGGTACGGCGAACACCAGAGTTAGAGATGATACCATCCTGGTTGTGCTGGGTGAGAGAGGTGCTGAAGCGCAACTTCTCGTTACCACCATTTACGGTAACATTGTACATCTGAGTCAAAGCAGGATCGCCCATCAACTCATCTTGCCAGTCGTGGGTAGTCTTTGTCTTGTAGATGTCAAGGTCGTTAGGGTTACCGAAGTCTCGGCGGAAGGCGTACTTCTTGCTGTTGCTGTCATATGTACCATCCAACTGATACTTAACGAATTCGTAAGTATCCAGCATATCCTGCTTGCCTGCCAACCAAGAGAGCTGACCGTATGCGTTGAAGTCAACCTTTACCTTACCAGCCTGTGCAGATTTTGTAGTAACGATAACTACACCATTACCACCTCGTGCACCATAAACAGCGGTGAGGGAAGCATCCTTCAATACATCGATACTCTGGATATCGGTAGGAGGAATGTCGTTGATGTTGTCAGCCTGGAAACCATCGACGATAAACAAAGGTTTAGAGTCCTGGGAACTAGAGATGGCTGAACCACCACGAATACGGATGTTGATGTCGGCACCAGGAGCACCATCGACTGTGGTAACCTGTACACCGGCAATCTTACCTGCCAATGCCTCAGCAGCAGAAGCCACTGGAACAACAGCAAGCTTTTGGCCAGAAATAGAACCTACAGAACCGGTGAGGTCCTTGCGGGCTTTACTTGTATAACCGACAACGACAACTTCGTTGAGCTGACTGTTGTCATCCTTCAAAACGATGGTTTGGGCTTGCCCCCCCCACTTTTATCTCTTGTGCCACCATACCGATGTAAGAGATAACGGCAGTCTTGCCGGCTTTCAGGTTGAGCGTAAAATTACCATCGATGTCAGTAACTGTGCCATTCTTAGGGTTTCCCTTTTCAATGACAGATGCTCCGATCACTGGCTCGTTGTTTGCGTCCAGCACGGTACCTTTCACGACATTCTGTGCGAGGACAGAAGATGGTGTAAGAACCATCGTCGCTACTAGGCAGACTTTACACAATTTTTTGATTGCGTTCACCATGTAACTAACTTTTTAAATTTTACTAATTGTTTTTGTTTATGTAAATTAGGTCTTTAAGCATGCTACACAT
Source organism: Segatella sp. (assembly GCF_977051555.1). Lineage (NCBI taxonomy): Bacteria > Pseudomonadati > Bacteroidota > Bacteroidia > Bacteroidales > Prevotellaceae > Segatella > Segatella sp. The sequence continues at coordinate 9,854 of NZ_CDRSSE010000019.1, read as the reverse complement.
TATTATATAATATATAGGAGCCTATTACCAGAATTTTCTAAAATTGTCTTGTTGCGTCATCTAACATCTGAAAAAACTTCGGCTGAATCTATATAAAAGAATCCAAGAGGAAAGTTTTTATAAGTTTATGTATTTCTAGGTTGCATCTTTATTTATCGCCTACAAAAATATAAAAAAGATTTAAGACTTCCAAGAAAAAACTGAATTATTTTAAGGAAAGGCGTGATTTTTTTCTTTTTTGGTTAAAAAGTGTAGCTTCGTAAGGGAAATGTAGTTGATAAAAACAAAAACAGGCTATTGGAACTTTCTGCTCCAACAGCCTGTTTCTTCTTTGTTGTTTCTGACAGATACAGCGGATATTCTTATCTGTCTCTTATTGTCAGGACGAGATTAGAAATCGAGGGTGATACCCTTCTCGTCAATCTTCTTGTATGTTTTGTCGTTGACAGTCACATTCTTTGAGTTCTTGGCATCGAAGGTGTGGGTCTTTGCACTTACCTTGATGTTCTCAAGCTTCACACCATCGGTACGGTTGATGACGATACCCTGCTGGGCATTGTTTACCTCCAGGTCCTTGATGTGGATATTGCTTACCGGCATCTCTGGGAGACCGTTGAAGTAAGCAGCACGACGGGCTGTGCGGCAGATGACATGGTTGATGTCGATGTTGCGGAAGCAAGGTGTTGTTTCGTCTACCTTGAACTTCTGTACCTTCTGGTTCTTTGCCTCATCGCCATCGTTGAGAACCTCAACGGCTGACTTGCCGCCATAATAAAGGTCGAAGGTGATGACATCTGTCTGAATATCAAACATAGACATGTTGTCGATATAGATGTTCTCTACTACGCCACCACGACCGCGGGTACTCTTGAAACGGAGACCTACATCGGTGCCGAGGAACTGGCAGTCGCTCACCTTGATATTCTTCACACCACCGCTCATCTCGCTACCAACAACGAAACCACCGTGCCCCTTGAATACGGTACAGCCGTTTACGATGACATTCTCGCAAGGAATGCCGCGCTTTCTTCCGTCAGCATCCTTACCGCTCTTGATGCAGATACCATCATCGCCTACATCGAAAGTAGAGTTGACGATGAGTGCATTCTTGCAGCTCTCCAGGTCGAGACCATCACCATTCTGAGCGTATGAAGGGTTGCGGACCAATACATCTTCTATAAGAACGTTCTCGCACATCAGCGGATGAATGTTCCATGCTGGTGAATTCTGGAAGATAACTCCATTGAGCCAAACGTTCTTGCAGTTAACGAGGCTGATCATTACAGGACGGAGGAAACGCTTGATCTCGTTCCACTCTTCTTCTGAAGCTGGAGTCTTAGGCACATTCATGTTGGCGCTGTTGTCTGCCTTCAATGCACCCTCTGTTGGGAACCAGTAGTCTGCTCTCTTGAATGCACCGCCACGTGAAGTAATCTGCTTCCACTGAGCTTCGGTAACCTTCTGCTTCTTCAAAGGACGCCAGAATTCTCCGTTTCCGTCGATGCAGCCCTGACCGGTAATAGCCACGTTGGTAAGATTATGGCCAGAGATAGGCGACTGGCAGCGGCGTGTATCCAAGCCCTCGAATGATGTGTCTATGAAAGAGTAGAGGGCATCATCTGGTGAGAAAAGGATAACAGCACCTTTTTCGAGATGCAGGTTGATATTGCTCTTCAATACGATAGGACCTGTGAACCATACGCCCTGTGGGACGATGAGTTTGCCGCCGCCCTTCTGGGTCAGCGCATCGATAGCCTTGGCAAAGGCTGTAGTACAGAGAGAAGAGCCATCTCCAATGGCACCAAAGTCCTTGAGATTAACCTCATTGGCTGGGAATTGTGGACGGGTCACCTTCTCCATCTGGAATGGTAGATTCTCGTAAAGAGCATCATACTTCTTGATGTCGGTTGCCTGGGCACTTAGCGCCAACAAGCAAGCACATACCATGCTAAATAATTTCTTCATCTATTTTCTTGGTTTGTTGGGTTATTATATATAAGCTATTTCTTCTGCAAAGATAAGTATTATCTTTTGAAAAGCCAAAAATAGTAAGGCTTATTCTAAATAAATCGTTGTAAACGTTTTCGTGGAATGGGGAATATGATAGGATGTAAGTGGGTAGATATGCAGGGATAAATGTGTATATATACTAAGGTATATAAACGAAAAAAGGAGAGAAACGAACTTCTCTCCATCTTGGTACCCAGACCCGGGATCGAACCGGGATGGATTGCTCCACTGGTGTTTGAGACCAGCGCGTCTACCGATTCCGCCATCTGGGCAAATACCACTTTGCTTATTTGCGGTTGCAAAGGTACTAATAATTTTTGAACTGACAAACTTTTTGGGAACTTTTTTTTCTAAAAATGCGTTTTTGATGCAGAAACATTAAATTTTTGTTGTTTTTATAGTCCACTTTATTAAATTTCAAGAAAATCTTTGGCACTTTCACAGATAATCACTAACTTTACAGATGAATTTTGAAAACAAACAAAATATTAGACTCAAGATATGAAGAGTAACGGAAATAATTATTGTGTGATATTGGCAGGAGGTAAAGGCCGCAGACTCTGGCCTTGCAGCCGCAGCAACTATCCGAAGCAGTTTGTCGACTTCTTTGGAGTAGGTCGCACCCAGCTTCAGCAAACCTTTGACCGTATGGCAAAGATTGTGCCTGCCGACCATATATTTATCAACACAAATGAAGAATATGTTCAATTGGTAAAGGAACAGTTGCCTGAGGTTCCTGCAGAACGAATATTGGCGGAACCTATTCATCGCAACACAGCCCCTAGCATGGCATGGGCTAATCATCGCATCTCGATGCTCAATCCCGATGCCTGCATTATCGCAACACCTTCGGATCAGGCCATCTTCAATGAAGATGCTTTCCGCGAGAACGTATTGGAAGGTCTGGCTTTTGTGGCAGAACATGACCGCTTCCTGACGATGGGTGTGAAGCCAACTCGTCCTGAACCTGGATATGGATATATTCAGATGGGTGAAGCTATCGGCAACGGATTGTACAAGGTGCAGTCGTTTACAGAGAAACCGGAAAGAGAGTTTGCCAAGATTTTTGTAGAGAGTGGAGAGTTCTATTGGAATACGGGTTTATTCCTTTCTAATGTGAAGTATCTGCGTGAGTGTTTCTGCAAGATTCTGCCCCCTGTACTCCGTGATTACGATAAACAGTATCCCGAATTCAGTGTGGAGACAGAGAACGCTTACATGAAGGAGAGCTTCTCTTCTTATCCTAATATATCAGTAGATTTCGGAGTGCTTGACAAACCTAGCAATGTCTATATGATGAAGTGTGACTTCGGCTGGGCTGATCTGGGTACCTGGCACAGTATCTACGAGGCGATGCAGAAGAGCAGCGATGACAACGTGGTTGTTGACAGCGATGTGATGATGGAGAATTGTCACAACAATGTAATCAAGTTGCCTAAAGGAAAGCTGGCTGTATTGAACGGACTGGATGGTTTCATAGTAGCCGAGAATGACAATGTATTGTTGATATGCAAGAAAGAAGATTCTTCTGCCCTGGTGCGTAAATATGTAAACGAGGTGCAGATGAAGAAAGGCGATGAGTTCGTCTAAGCAAGAGCTTATGAAATAAAGATATAAAAAGAGCTGCGAAGCATATTCGCAGCTCTTTTTCTGTTTGAAACTTCTTGCATTTAAAGTTTCTTGAATTCTGTATAAATCTTATCAGCAATTTCCTTGAACTCTTCCTCTGTGAGTTTGAGATGCTCCTTGCGGAAGTTTACATCAGCTTCGCTGTTCATTGGGATGAGGTGGATATGGGCATGAGGAACCTCCAGACCCAAAACAACCTGCGCCACTTTCTTGCATGGGAAGGCTGCCTTGATAGCCTTGGCTACCTTCTTGGCGAAAACCTCAAACTCAGCCAGGTCTTCGTCTTCCATATCGAAGATGTAATCCACCTCCTTGCGGGGAATCACCAAAGTATGACCTTTGCCGATAGGGCTAATGTCGAGGAAAGCATAGAACTTGTCGCTTTCTGCACACTTGTAGCTAGGAATCTCTCCTGCTGCAATCTTTGAAAAAATGCTTGCCATAATCGCTAATCAATTTATAATTAATAATTTATAATTTACAATTCATATTATCTTATTCTCTTTTTGATGTCGTTGCATCGGCTACTTTCATTTTCTGTAGAATATATCGGGTAGGCTTACATATAACATAAAAGGAACCGTCATACGGGCATCGCTGCCGATATGATAGTTCCTTTTATTCCGTTTTATTCAAATGAAATCTTGTCGATGCGAAGGTTGATGGTGCCGCGAGGAATCTTGATTTCTGCAACTTCACCTACCTTCTTGTTGAGCAATCCCTGTGCAATAGGAGTCTTGATGGAAATCTTGCCTTCCTTCAAGTTTGCCTCGCTCTCGCTCACGATGGTATAAGTCATCTTTGCCTTGTTAGCCATGTTGGTCATCTCTACCTTCGACATAATCTGCACGCTGTCGGTGCTGAGCTGCTTGGTATCGATAATCTTGGCCTCGGCAATGGTGAGCTTCAGGCGATTGATCTTATCTTCCAGATGAGCCTGTGCCTCTTTAGCGGCATCATACTCAGAATTCTCACTTAAATCACCCTTGTCGCGGGCTTCAGCAATTGCGGCTGATGCCTTAGGGCGCTCTACAGATACGAGCTGTTTCAGCTCAGCTACGAGTTTGTCGTAGCCTTCTTGTGACATGTAAGCCATAATTTTCTTGTTGTTTTAATGTTATTAATAATCGGTTGGCAAGTAGCATAAAAAATAAAGAATTCCAGTGCCAGTGGAGCACCGGAATCCTATATCTGTATTTATGTCTCTTGTTTATCCTTTTGTGTATAATCCGAATGCAAAGATAGGACTTTATTTCCGTATCACCAAATTTTTTGGGGGAAATTTTAAAAATATCCTCCTTTTTCCTTCACATAGTTCATTAATTCGCTAAAAATCTGATTATTGCGCAATATCTCCGGGTTGCCTGTCATAATCATCTGCTTTCGGGCACGGGTGATGGCTACGTTCAGCTTGCGGTCGATGATGGCGCCGTCTTCTACGAAACTGTTGCCGGCAAGGAAGTCGAGCTGCCAGATGTTCTGGATGGTGAAACTGTAGATGATGACATCTCGCTGGCTGCCCTGGTACCGCTCTACGGTATCGATACTGATTTTCTCCAGTTCCGGAATACCGAGCTTTTCGATGCCTTTGCGCACCATGGCTATCTGGTTGCGGTAAGGAACGATGACGCCTACCGTCTTCTTGGCATCGAAACGCTCTCCATAGAAGCGGTGGATGCGGCGAAGCAGGTCTACCACGATTGCTGCCTCGTTGGCATTGATCTTATCGGATACATTCGGTTCCTTGCAGAATTTGGATGGGAGGAATATCATGCGGTGCTCCTTCAGCAGGTCGTCGAGCGCATCTTCTGACGGGAGAGTATATGACAGCTCCGTCTCCAACTGGTGTGGACATGGCACGGGTTCCAGTTTCTCCCGACGGTAGAACATCCGGTTAGGAAACTCTGCAATCTCGGGATGCATTCTGCCTTGGCGGCGCAGAATGCCGATGAATTCGCTGCGCTCTTCGTGATCTTCCCAATGAATCAGACGTTCGAAGAGGGAATTGCGGCAGTTGGTAAGACAGATGTCCTGCAGGATGCTCATGTCGATGATGCCACCTTTCTGACTGTCGTTGATGGTAGGAATACCTGAATCCTGCTCGCTCTGCTGCACCACGGCTGGCAACTGCTTGTAGTCGCCAATGAGGATGAACTTATCCACGGCAGACAGGAGACCGATGAGATTAGGCTCCAGTATCTGGCTCGACTCGTCGATGATGGCAAGCTTGAAGTGCTTCAGCGAGAAGATGAACGGCTTGGAGGTCATCATCGAAGTGGTGCCCACGATTACACGCGTTCCTATTATATATTGTTTGATGGCTTCGAGTTTCGGACAGTCGCTGATGGCTTTCTCTATCAGATAAGGGCGGAACCGCTCGTCGCAGGAGTACTCGCTGCCGAGGCGAAGGAATGGGATGCCCGAATCTACCAGCATCTCGCAGATTTCATCTACGGCTCGGTTGGTATAGCTCATCAGAAGAATGGAGGATGCAGGCTGCTGAGCCGTCTTGCCTCCCGAGGCGATGCTTTCTGCTGTCGGCATTCCCGTTCCATCGTTCAATGCTTCTTCTACCATAAACTTCAGGGCACGACTGGTCTTTCCTGTTCCCGGAGGTCCCACGAGCAGGAAGTAATCCTGTGCCTGCTTGGCACGGAGAATGATGTCATCCAGTACATCATCGTAATGTCTGGTCAATGTAAGCGAGGCATCTCTTTGCGGAGCACGCTGCCCTAACAGCAGGTCGCGTTTCTCCTTGGGTGCACAGATAAACTGGTGCAGGTTACGTATGCTTCCGCCTGTTGATGCATCGCTCGTTCCATGTTCTATGGCGTAAGGCAGATTCATCTCGAAGATATCGGCATTCTGCTGTCCGTCGGTGAGATGCACCACAATCTCATCGCTGTGAATCTCCTGTAGTACACCTTTATATAATATAGCCTTTCTTACATCGGGTTCTTCCTTCAGCTTGTAGGTATAGAGATACACCATGTCGCCGATACGGAAGTTGGGCAGGAAGTCTTTTCCCTGGTCGGGCACGCTCAGGGTGATGGTATCATATCCGCTTCCTGCGCTGCTCTGTTCCTTTCGGATGATGTGCAGGTCGGTATAGATATTGCCGGCATCTTTCTTTTCGGCGAGTGGCATGGTCCAGAGGTCGGAACTGGATGTGTTCGTTCCTTCCTGTGCGCCCACCTTGCTGATCATCTGTTCCCGCAACACGAAGGTCATCATGCGGCAGAAGTAAGCCTCCTCTAATGGGGTGAGGTTGTGGAGCGGACTGGTGATGGCTTCTATCTGCGGCTTCAGATACTTGTTGTAAAAGAAGTCCTGGGTACCTGCCACATTCAAAACTTCGGGGGTAAATTCATTCAGTGCATGCTCGAATCCCTCCTTGGCTATCTCGAAGGAGGCGGCAACGAGCTGGTTGCGGTATTCGATGGCCTCCTTGAAGAGCTTTTGGTAGTAAGCTACCACCATCAGTCCGTCTTGCGGCTGATACTTGGAATAGAGCAGACGGATATTCACGCGGTCGTTGCTCAGCTTGAAGTTGTGCTGCAATACGCCATAGTAGAGCAGCAGCTGTACATAGTGGGGCTCCAGCTGATAACTGTGATAACCCGGATCTACCTGATGGGTTTCGATATTCATGTTGCGTCCCGATTTCTGCTCCACCAGCAGTTTGCAGTCGGTGGTCATCAGGTCCACACGTCCCTGTATGCCGAGTGCTTCGCAGACGAACGAAGGTTCGAGGATGGCTTTCTTCCTGTCGTAAAGACTTTCGCCACGGAAGGCTGACATCTGTGCCTGCGATGCGGTGCGGGGAAAGAGAATATCCACTACCTGCTGCAGATTGAATGCCTGCTGGTTGGCATCGGTATAGAATTTCTTGGCATCAAACCAGGGACAGGTGCAGAACTCCAGGGCTTTCTCCCTGAAATTCGTCTTTATGGTTTCGTTCATCTGGTATTTGCCGTTTGTATTGATGATGTCATCCAGCGCAGCACCGGCAAAGTTACCGAGCAGGGTTGCCTGGGTGTTGGCGCGGGGCTTCATCTGGTTCAGCAGATAGAGTAGGGGATGATGACCGAAAGCCGTGAAGCAGGTGGCGATACTACTGATATCTACCAGATAATCGGGTTCCACCACGATGAGTCGGGGGGTGATGACGGGCTGTTTCACCTGACAGTCGAGCAGGTTGAGCTGCATACCTTCCTTCAGGATATCCCAGAGGTAGGTATGGTCGATATGGTTTTCTTCGTCTTTCAGTTGAACGAGATATTCCTCTTCGTCAGCATCCTGGTCAATATCCACGCGGATGAAATCGCTGTCCCAGTTCTTCACGATGCAGCGGATGCGGCGGTTGTTGATTTCCAGTCCTTTCTGATAAGGGCGGTTGGTATGGGGAATGAGCACGTTCAGCTCGTGGGGAACATCCACTCCGAATACGGCAGAGATGAAGATGGCTAGGGCACGTGCATCATATTTCAAATCTTCGCTTGAGAGTGGTTCCTGCGAATTGCTGTGCCGGCGCATGGTCTGGATGGCAATCTTGTCTGCCACCTTGATGCCGTGGACCTTACAGAGATAATCCACCTGGGAGAAAAGGTTACCGAAAGCCTGTTTCGTTTCCTTCACTCCTTCGTGGCAGCAGAGGATGAGCGTATCGTGCATCATCTTGTTGCGTGTCTTCGGCTCCAGTTCGGGGAGCGTCAGGAGTTCCCTTACTCGCTGGAAAAGTTCAGCGGTGCTGATATTGTTTTGATTCATGAAATATTGCTTAATCTTGAGAGATGTTTACCTCATCTCTTTCCTCGAAAATGCGATTATTGGCTGTTTTTATTTCCATTATGGTAAAATGTTGTATTCTCTCTTCAGCCAAAGCTCGAAGACAGGATCGACGAATGAGAAATCCTGAAGATGTTTCTCAACGAGATCTTTCTCTACTAATACTTTCTTGTTACGTGTGATGCTCTGTGGCTGCCCCAGACCATACGTCTCTACGACATCCTTGGCATTGAAGTGCTTTTCGCCAGAAGCGATGGCTTTCAACATGCCGATTTGAGTGGGAGTGAGCTCGTCCATCTCTGTCAAGAACAAGTCTTCGTTGGTGTCCAAAACCAGTTGGAGCTGGTTGTCGAGGAGTTCTTGCGTCACCTCTTTGTCTGTGTGTGACCATAGGAAGAAGCAATATTGCTGTACGTACCAAGAGTTATACTTCACTCTTTCGCATAGACATTCTGCTTGGCTCTCAGAGATAGTTTTTCCTGTCTTCTTAAAATTGCTTATGATGTATGGAATCCAATATTCCTTGGCTATTCTCTTCAGGTTCATCAGTTGTCCGAACTTAAAGAAAGGACTGTTCGCCTTGTTGAAAATATCTTTCATCATGTGCATCTTGCTGCCGTAGAGACAATAGGTGGTATGGTGCTGCAACTGCCATTCAGCCCTCAGCATAGCTTCAAGGTTCTTCCATTTTGGCAGGTTGGCGAGCTGCTGAAACTCATCGATGCAGACGATAATCTTGATGCCTTTAGCCTCGGCTATTCTTTCGGGGAGTTGCAGAATGTTTTCAGGACTTTCCTTTACAGGATTCACCTTTAGGTTGACCTCTACACTATTCATTGGGTCGGAAGCTATCGTGATGCTTGGGGTAAAACGATTGATAAATTTCACCAAGTCAGATAATTTCTGTTCCAATGTGGAAGAAACTCCTTGTATCACGATGGAGGCAAATTTGTTGTAGAATTCCTCCTCAGTATGAATCTTGGAGGCATCCATGAAGCAAACCTTTGTTTTGGATTCTTCCTGCATTAATTCTTCCATAGAGGTTCTGACAAGCGAAGATTTTCCCCATCTTCTTGGAGATACCAAGATGACGTTGATGCCGTGGCGAAGGAAATTTTTCAGTTCCCTTCTGTCTTCTACTCTGTCGATAAAACTCTCTTTCTCAGCGAGTCTTCCATAAATAAAGGGTATATCCATAATCAATTTTTTATAAGTGATGGCACAAAGTTACAAAAATTATAAATACTCTTATAATAAATGCATTTATAATTATGGATAATTAACTGTTTAACCATCCTAAAGTGCTGCCCCTCAAAAAGTAGACACAGAAAGGTGGAAAACTGATGGAAAATGATTACCTTTGCAAGCAGATAGAGTTGTGCGCCCTGTAGAGAGGGCGTAGCCCGAACGTAAGGGCGCACAACTTG